>CAMNCV010000121.1 GCA_946534585.1 uncultured Prevotellaceae bacterium | reverse complement strand
ATCTTTTCGTTTTCTTTCGGTGCATACTGTCAGCATCTTCAGTCACATAGCCCGCTATGCTCCTTCAGCTGCTGACACTCTGCCCTCGAAACAAACTCGAAAATCTGACAAAGCTAATTAATAGAACCCACCTACGCTGCTTTTCTACCGTCTGTCATAACGATGGAGATTGAACACCATATAATATAGTTATTTTTAATAGGACGGACAAATTTCTGGATTGTAAACTCTACATTGCAGTTTACCTTTTTTTAATAAAAATATACAGATTTTTCATAAAAAAACATATCATTTTGTTTTGTTTTTAGTAATTTTGGAACGATTTTTCGTTTTTGGAGAAAAATCATAACTGACTAACAACACAATTACTAACAATACAATACAATTACTAACAAACCTACAAACAATGCGAAAACAATTAGTATTTTCCATGATGCTGCTTACGGGAGCAGTAGGGGGACTGACGTTGCCAGCCTCTGCCCGCACAGCCGTAGAGCAGACGCAGACCATTGAGACAGGTGGTCAGGTTGTTGACCAGAACGGCGAGCCGCTCATCGGCGTCACCGTGAAAGTCAAAGGAGCGCGAGAAGGCGTGGTAACTGATATTGACGGTAACTTCCGTATCAGCGTGCAGCCAGATGCCACACTCGTAATCTCTTACGTGGGCTACAAGGAACGCGAGGTGGCAGTACGCTCTCGCGCTACGCTCGGTCAGTTGCAAATCGAGTCAGACAACGTGCTTCTGGATCAGGTGGTCGTAGTGGGTTACGGTACACAGAAGAAAGCAGACCTTACGGGTTCCGTGGCAGTGGTCAACGCTGACGAACTCAAGCGCATCTCCAACTCCAACATCTCCACGATGCTCGAAGGTAAGGTGCCTGGCGTGCAGATCACCTCTGACGGACAGCCTGGTGCAGACCCTTCAGTACGCATACGTGGTCTGGGTACCTTCGGCAGCACGGCACCGCTCTACGTCATCGACGGTGTGCCAATGGGAACTACTATCCGCGACTTCTCTCCTAACGACATCGAGACCATACAGGTGTTGAAGGATGCTTCGGCAGGCGCTATCTATGGTTCGCGTGCGGCTAACGGTGTGATTATCATCACCACCAAGAATGGTAAGAAGGAACAGCCGCTGAAGGTAGATTACAAGGGCTACTTCGGCGTAGATAAGATTTCAAGCGGCGTATATGACGTGATGAACTCCGACCAGTACAGCCAGTACCTCGGTCAGGCTTGCACAAACTCTGGTATAGCTGCCCCTGGCGGCTACAGCATCGGCGAGGACGGCAAGTGGCACTTCATGGACAATACCAACACCGACTGGTTCAAGGAAGTATTCAAGACCGGCATACGCCAGAACCACAACATCAATCTCAGCGGCGGCGGTGCAAACAATACATATAATGTAGGTCTCGACTACTTCAAGCAGAAGGGCACGATGGAAGGTGCAGGTCCTAACTATGAGCGTTTCACTGCACGCGTGAACAATACTATGGACACGAAGTTCATCAAGTTCCGCACGTCACTCGTGTATTCTCACTCCAACCAGGACAACATGTCCATATCAAATGCCAACGAGTACATACAGGGTCTGTACGGCAACCTGCCTAACGTGCTGCTCGGCACGCTGACCATGCAGCCTACAATACTTGCCTACGACCCAACGACATGGTGTCTTGACGACAAGGTGGGCGCAGCAAAAAACTGGCAGTATGACGCTTATGGCTACGGTGTGTACTACGACGACATACACGGCGATATCTCGGCTACAAACCCACTGCTGACCAACAATCTCTTCACGCGTAACACCATCGTTGACCGATTGGTGGCAACTGGCTCGGCTGACTTCGACATACTCAAGATGTTGGGCATCAACAGCAAGAACCACAAGCTCTCTTACAAGCTCAACCTGTCATACAGCACTACGCACTGCAACGACAAGACATGGATTTCAGCTTGGATACAGAGTAACCGTGTATATCTGGCAAAGGACAACGAGCGCCTGACCAAGGCTCATCGTAAATATACTGATTTCCTTGCTGAGAACACAATCAACTACGACGGAACGTTCGGCCAGCACCATGTTAACCTGCTCGGTGGTATCACCTACGAGGAGGAGAACACCAACACTCTGAGCGGATGGGGTCTGAACATGCCGGAGCCTTACTTCCTGCAGCTGCAGAACGCTACCGACCGTGATGCTGACTCTTACGAGTATAAGCACGCTATCAATTCTTACATCGGCCGACTGAACTACGACTACGGCGAGAAGTACCTCCTCTCTGCCGTTATCCGTCGCGACGGCAGCTCACGCCTGTCAAAGGACATACGCTGGGGCACCTTCCCTTCCGTTTCTCTCGGATGGCGCTTCGATAAGGAGAAGTTCTTCCCATTCAACAAGGACGTGGTCAACCTCTTCAAGCTCCGCGCCAGCTATGGTGAACTGGGTAACGAGAACATAGGCGAATACGTATATCAGGTTACCATGAGCCGTAACAATATGAAATACAGCTTAGGCAACAACGTGGTAAGCGGTTCGGCTGTCTCTACCTACGTTAACGAAAACCTCTCATGGGAGAAGAAATCTACAACCAATATCGGTATTGACGTTGCCATGTTCCGTAACAGACTGGAACTCTCTTTCGAGTGGTACAAGAATAAATCTACCGACCTGCTTTATAACGTGGCAGTGCCACTCAACGCAGGTGTAAGTAACTCTACCGTGACGATGAACGCTGCCTCAATGCGCAATGCTGGCATAGAGTTCTCTGCTACATACCGCAACCATGACCACCCACTGAAGTATGACATATCTGCCAACCTGAGCACCGTGCGCAACAAGGTGCTTGCACTCTATAGTGGCAAGGACTATCAGGACGACGGCGACTACATCACATACGTAGGTCAGGAGGTAGGTCAGTTCTACGGTTACGTATATAAAGGCATCATCCGCACACAGGAACAGCTCAACAATCTCAATGCCTACGCCGTAGAGCACGGTTCTGAGACCTTCCAGCCTGGCGCACAAGTAGGCGACTGCTACTATGAGGACGTAAACGGCGACGGACAGATTACCGCTGATGACCGCACCGTACTGGGCAGCGGTATGCCTGACGTGAACTTCGGTCTCAACGCTCACCTCGAGTGGAAGGGCTTCGACCTCAGCATTGCCACTTACGGTGCTTTGGGTTACCACGTTACTGACCATATCTACAACGCGCTGAACTCTTGCTATGGCTACGGCAACAAGGACGTGGCAATAGGCGATGCCAACCAGTGGAGTGCTGACGGACTGACATACATCTCTAACGTGCCACGCACCTACATCACACATCCAGGTGCCACGATGGGATGGAACGACCTCTTCAGTGAGCGCAAGATACAGAACGCTTCTTACTGGAAGATTGCCAACGTAGAACTGGGCTACAACTTCCCTAATAAGATATTTAACAACTACATAAGCAATGCACGCATCTACGTCTCAGCACAGAACCTCTGGACTATCTCTGGATACAAGGGCTACAACGTTGACTTCGCTCCAGGTACATTCACTCCTGGATACAACTACTGCTCTTATCCAAGCGCATTCAGCTTCATGTGCGGCGTTAACTTCTCATTCTAAATCAAGTAGTCAGTAGTTAAGTAATCAGTAGTTAAGAAATCAGTAGTTAAGTAGGAAGTAATTAAGTAGGCAGCAGTTAAGTAATCAGTAGTTAAGATAATGGCTCGTTGATAGCAAATGTAATGTCTTAACTCCTTAACTTCATAACTCCTTATCTCCTTAACTCCTTAACTTCTTAACTCCTAATATAAAATAGATATAATTATGAAACTATATAAATTATCATTAGCCTTGCTGCTTGGTGCCGCCGCACTGTCATCATGCAATGACAAACTGGAACTGGTCAACCCAAACCAGCAGACTACTAGCACATTCGGCAACACTGCCTCTGACTTGGAGGAGTGTGTGATTGCTGCTTACAACCATATACGTATGGAGGGTTCATACGCACGTGTGGGATATACCATCGACCTCTGCCGAGGCGACGAGGTATGGAACTGCTCTCAGGTATGGTATCTTGGTTTCGACGACCTCAACGTAGATGCAGGAACGGACATCCTCGAATGGTCGTGGCGTGAATGGTACTATACCATCAACGTGTGCAACTTCATAACATCACGCACCGAAGGCGAACTGACAGATGCCATGAAGCGCGTAAGGGGACAGGCTCTCTTCCTGCGCGGTCTGTCATACTATAACCTCGCTGGATACTACCAGAACCCACCGCTCATCACTGACTACAGCCAGTATAGTTCCATGAAAGGTCTGTATGCTTCAAGCTCGTCTTATGACGCTGTGCTCGAACAGTGCGAGGCTGACTTCAAGGAGGCTATGGAACTGCTGCCTAAGCGCGACGAAGGCGGCGAATGGGCAAAGGGACGTGCTACCTGCGGTGCCGCCGCCGGTTACTACGCACGCACTCTGATGCAGCGCCATAAGTACGAAGAGGCACTCGTAGTGCTGAAAGATATCATGAACTCTGCTGACGGAGGCAACCAGAAGTATGGTGCATACAAGTTGATGGCTAACTACGGCGACAACTTCCGTGAGGGTTCTGCATACGAGAACAACGACGAGAGCCTGTTTGAAGTACAGTTCCTTGACTATGGTACACAGGGTACCGACGAGGAGTGGACTCCTGTCAACACATCGTCTAACGCTACGCAGGGACATGCCGTGGAAAGCAACTGCTGTCCGGGCACATACGGCGGATGGGCTGACCTCGCAGCTTCACCATGGCTCTACCAGTTGTTCAAACAGGAGAAGACCACTGCAGGCAAACTCGACCCACGCCTCTACTGGACCATCGGTACATACGAGACTGACTGGGAAGGTTTCGAATATGGCAACGTTGCATACCAGAGCACAATGACAGCAAGCAACAACGTCATCGTCAACACCAACAATGGTGGTCTGCCAATAGCCAAGAACACGAACTTCCGCACGGGACTCTACAACTCCGTCACGCAAGGTCTGCACTGCGGTATCAACCTGCGCATGATGCGCTATGCCGACGTGTTGCTGCGCGCTGCAGAGTGTGAGAACGAAATCAACGGCCCCACACAGCAGGCTATCGACTGGATTAACAAGGTGCGTGCACGCGCCAACCTGGCAGGACTGCAGCTCTCTGACTTCGCTGACGCTGATGCCCTCTTCGAGCAGATTGCCAACGTGGAGCGTCCGAAGGAGTTCGGCTGTGAGTTCGGTCGTGGCTTCGACCTCATCCGCTGGGGTTTCTTCTATGACAATGACCGTCTGCAGCAACTTAAAGAGCACGGCACGTTCCGCCGCTCTGCCGATGCTTCTGTAGCCAAGGATGTCGTAAGCTATTCCGACATAGCAACTAACTCAGAGTTTAAGAGTTCGTATGACACCTACGTGAAAGGACATGAGTTCCTGCCTGTACGTCAGGCTGTGCTCAACGCTAACCCTAACCTCAGGGGTAACTCGGCAAACTACAACTCTGACAACAGTGTTTATTTCTTAGGTAAGGGCTGGACAGTACACCCAGTGGTAAAATAACGCATAATTCATAGTGCATAATTACAACAAAAGTAAAAAGACACGATTATGAAATATTTTAGAAAATTATTCAACGGCAGCCTTGCTGCTCTGCTGGGCATGGCAATGCTGACCAGCTGCGAGGGCTCCGACTTATATAATGTCTTGTCGCCTGACTGGCTGTCAGACAAGATTGACTCCATTGCCGCAGCTAACCAGCAGGGTGAGCTTGAGGGTATGATGGACGATGTGTATACATTCGGCAATACCGACTATACTTCCAGTTTCTGGACAGCATTCTCCAAGTACTACGTGGTTCCGGCCGGACAGGTGTGGTACGCACAGTTCAACCTCAATATCAATCCGGAAGCACCTGCCGTATATAAGAACTTTGCTCTTGTATTTACCAATGACAACTATGAGGTACGCAATGGAGACGGATATGCAGAGTATGGTGTTATTCGTTTTGATAACCGTCCTGACCCGGGTAACTCAGAGTGGGGTGACTACATTGACCGTGGTCTCGTGACCAGCACGCTGACCTTCGGCACTGATACTGATGAAGGTATTGAGAAACTGGGTGGCAAGGTTACGCTCACCGTTGACCGCACCGACGGCGGCCTGAAAGTGACGATGGACAACGGCGTGGTGACAAAGACCTACAATCAGACCACCGCCTGGCCCACGGAGGCGGCGGCCGCGGAGAACGTACGCTGCTTCCTCGTGCCTGAAGGCTCTTACATCGACTTCCTTGCTACCAACATAGAGCCTATCGGCGGATGCACGTCGGCTGAGGACAAGCAGCCCGTAAGCATGACGCTTAACAACGTGCCTGACGAGATTTCTATGGGTACAGACCTAAGCGAAGCCCTGGCTGACATGACCGCTACGGTGACCTATGATGAAGGCATTACCGCTACAGTAAGGTTCAGTGACCTCATCGTCGAGACAGTGCCTGATATGACTGAGCCAGGCGAGAAGACTCTCGTAGTGGTCTATAACAAGACGATGAAGGGCGAGACAGCCGATGCTCCTGTCATGGCATACGGCTCATTCAAGCTGATGCTGAAAATAACGGCTCTCGAGGTTACGGCCCAGCCTACTCGCGACACATACTACTTCTATACCTCTGACGCTACTAAGAGCATGACCGACCGCACGCTGGCGTTCGACCCAACAGGCTTGGAGGTAACAGCAACGTATAGCGATGGTTCCAAGGCTGTGGTGAGCAACGATAAACTGACATTCTCTGCCGTAGCAGCTTCTGCTGGCAAGAAGACCGTTACTATTTCATGTGCTGACGGAGTTTCTACTTCCGTAAGCGTCAACGTACAGGCTTCTACCGCAACTAAGGTTAATCCTACACCTACCGTTCTTGGTCCTGAGGACAATTCTGCCGGCTGGTGGTCATACTTCTCTAACGACATCAAGGTAGAAGGCGGAGAGACAAAGCAGGTGAACTTCATCAACTACGCCGGTGGTGCCAACTGGAACAACTGGCTCGTGATACTGCGTCAGGCATCAGGCACTGAGTATGCCGTAGTTCGTGCCGACAACTATGGATGGAGATATGCCGTTAATCCTGTGCCAGGGGCACGATACAGCGGCGGTCAGACCAACTGGAATACATGGCTCGCTGCCATGAACGGAGCACACTGTACTGCTTATATCACCAACTGTAACAATGGTACTGTTGACGTGCAGGTTGTAATGAACGGTACTGATGGTAATAAGTACTACCAGTATTACCTCGGAACAAGCGACATCATCGTTGATGACTTCCAGTTTGCGTTTACCGTAGATGGTTGCCACCTGACATTTGAGTAATTCATAATGCATAATGCATAATTCATAATTCATAATTATTTGCTAAAGCTTATCAAGCTAAAGCAGTTATAATTTCTTAAAGGATAAAAATATGAAGAAACTATCAAAGATATTTTGCTACACAGCAGCCGGTCTCGTACTGGCTGCATGTAGCGACGACTTCACACCGCCTGAGGATATCACCATGGAGGCTCCCACGCTGGGCGTGGTGACAGAGTCAACGGCTTCGTTCACTATGACTGCCTACGGTCGCAGCGTGCATGAGAATGCCGTGGGTATATGCTATGCCACGCATACGGAACCTACCATTACCGACAGTAAGGCTACACGCTCTCGCGGTACTGGCGTTGGTCTGTCTATCAGCGGACTGGCAGAGGGCACTACATACTATGCCCGCACCTATGCCGAGACTGACTACGGAGTGAAATACTCTGACGAGGTGACATTCACCACCAGCACCACGGCGGCTACGCTCGACGCATGGACAGCACCTACCTATGCTGACGACTATCGCAGCATCAGTTCGTGGTCGCTGCGCGCACAGTGGAACCTCGCCAACGTGCATGACCCATCTGTCATGCTTGCCGACGACGGCTACTACTATATGTACTGCACTGATGCCGGCTATGGTGACCCACAAATCGGACACGGACACTTCCATGCCCGTCGCTCACGCAACCTCATTGACTGGGAATACCTCGGCGGCACCATGACCGATGCTCCTGCATGGGTACTCACCAAGCTTAACGAGATACGCGAGAAGCAGGGACTGCCAGCCGTCACCAACCCTCAGTATGGCTACTGGGCTCCTACGGTTCGCAAGGTCAAGGACGGTCTCTACCGTATGTACTACAGCATCGTGGTTGACAACTATATCAAGACCGGTAATCCTGCATCTGGAGCCTTCGACGGCTCATGGGGCGAGCGCGCCTTCATCGGCATGATGGAGACAAGCGACCCTGCCTCCAACCAATGGGAGGACAAGGGTTTCGTGCTCTGCTCTTCTTCTGACAAGGGAAAGGACGGCTGGGCTCGCTCAGGCACTGACAACTGGGATGGTTATTTCTACTTCAATGCCATCGACCCATCGTTCATCATCACACCGGAAGGCGAGCACTGGCTCATCTACGGTTCTTGGCACTCAGGCTTCGCTGCCGTACAGCTGAACCCTGAGACCGGCAAGACCATCACTGAACTGGGCGACCCATGGGCTACAAGTCCTGCCGGACTGGCTGCCAACGGCTATGGCAAGCGCATCTTCAGCCGCAACACCACTCGCTGGCAAGGCTCTGAGGCTCCTGAGGTAATATACCATGACGGTTACTACTACCTCTTCATGGCTTACGACGGACTTGATGTGCCTTACAACACACGCGTGGTACGCTCAAAGAACGTTGACGGTCCTTACCTTAATGCCAACGGTACCGACTGCACCAATGGTGCTGACGCCATCACGGTGCTCACTCACCCATACAAGTTCAACGACAACCAGGGCTGGGTAGGCATAGCCCACTGCGCAGTGTTCGACGACGGCAAGGGCAACTACTTCTATGCCTCACAGCAGCGCTTCCCTACTATAGCAAGCGGCAATGCACCAAACGCAGTGATGCTTGGCGGCGTGCGCAGCATACAGTGGCTCTCCAACGGATGGCCTACGGTAATGCCGGAGCGCTATGCTGCCGTACCGAAGGTAGCCATAACAGCCAGCGAACTCTACGGCTCGTGGGAGGTTATAGATATGTCTTACAGCTACAACAACATGAAGACCTCTTCTATTGTCTCAGTTAATGCCAACGGTACTGTCAGCGGTGGCGCATGGAACGGCAAGTCATGGTCATTCGATGCTGAGAGCAATACCCTGACCATAGGTACAGCCGAACTGAAGGTACAGCGCGAATGTGACTGGGAGGCCAGTCCACGCAAGCACACCATCGTGTTCTCTGGTGTTGACTCCAACAAGACTTACTGGGGTAAAAAGAAGTAAAAGATTACATTTACGGATAACAAAGAACACCTGACTGCGTTGTTGCAGTCGGGTGTTTATTTTTCCATATTATTGCTGATTTTCACGGAAATGCTTTATTTATTGATTTATTTTTTGTACTTTTGCAGTCTGATAGCTGATAACAAGAAAACAAACAAAATAACTTACACTTATGAAGATAGCACTTATAGGATACGGAAAGATGGGCAAGATGATAGAGCAGATTGCCCTTTCGCGCGGTCATGAAATCGTTAGCATCATCGATATCGACAACCAGCAGGACTTCGACAGTCCTGAGTTCCAGTCGGCCGACGTGGCTATTGAGTTCACTGCCCCCATGGTAGCATACGGCAATTACCTGAAATGCTGGGAGAAAGGCGTAAAGGTAGTCAGCGGTTCCACGGGATGGCTCAAGGAGCACGGCGATGATGTGCGCAAGGCTTGCACCGAACAGGGCAAGACCCTCTTCTGGGCTTCCAACTACTCCATCGGCGTGGCCATCTTCTCTGCCGTAAACAAGTATCTGGCAAAGATAATGAACTCTTTCCCTCAGTATGACGTAGAGGAGACAGAGACCCACCACATCCACAAGCTCGACCACCCGTCAGGCACCGGCATCACGCTTGCTGAGCAGATTGTGGAGAACCTTGACCGCAAGACAGACTGGCAGATGGGCACGCTGACGCAGCCTGACGGCACCGTGCTGCCGGCAGAGGGCACAGACGAAAACAAGCTCACCATCCATTCCATCCGTAAGGGCGAGGTGCCGGGCATCCACTCTATCACGTGGAACTCCGAGGCAGACCAGATTACCATCACACACGATGCCCACTCACGTCAGGGCTTCGCCCTGGGCGCAGTGCTGGCGGCAGAATACACTGCAGAGCACGAGGGTCTGCTGACCATCGACGATATGTTCAAGTTCTAAGTTCCTCGTGTCAGCCTTAGAATTGACAGCGTCATGCCATGGCTTCGTGAAAACTATCTGATTACGGTCTTATCGCTATGTGATTATACAGCAATCTCTACCTGATTATAGGGTAAGAGTTATGCGATTAAAAATGTTACTCATACACCGTATATTTTAGCGTGAATAATTCATGGTAAACAAAGCATAAATATACGTAGGTCTTTGATTTATAACACGAATTATCCGCGAATTATTCATAAAGCGAGACTACACACATCATGTAGTCTCGCTTTTTTATGGTTGTATTCTATTACGGTGGAAATTAGTAGTAGAACATATCTTAATAACCTCTGCCCTTATTCAACCTTGATTCCTATGGCTTTTGTGGCATTAGAAGAATTGCCGTAGATGAGTTCATAAGAGCCAGCCTTTGTGTGAACAGTGTTTGACTCCTCATCAAACCACTCGAAACTCTTGTCAGTGAGAGTAATCGTAGCGTTGACTGTCTGGCCGGCCTTTACATCCAAACGCTTAAAGGCGCGCAGCTGCATGATGGGACCATTGGCATCGCTTGGGTTCTTTACATACACCTGAACGACCTCTGCACCATCCTTCTTTCCCTTGTTGGTAACGGGGATAGTCATTGTAATTGTCTGTCCATTGCTAATCCTGTCAGCAGAGACTGTAGCATTGCCAATCTCGAAGTCTGTATAAGAAAGCCCATAGCCGAATGGGTAGAGGGGCTTGTCGTTCTTCATATAGCGATATGTGCGACCAGCCATGTTATAGTCCTCGAAATTGCCAAGCTGTTCTGAGTTTTTATAGAACGTGACAGGTAGCTTGCCGCTTGGGTTAACCTTGCCATAGAGTACGTCGGCCACTGCCTCACCGCCCTTCATGCCCGGATACCAGGCCTGAACGATAGCGTCGCATGACTCCGTTTCCGGCTGAAGAGCTATTGCAGAGCCAGAACAGTTGACGTAGATTACCGTCTTACCTGAAGCCTTGAGAGCCTTGAGGAAGTTACGCTGCACGGCAGGAAGCTCGATGTTAGTGCGGTCGCCGCCCTTGAAACCGTCGATAATAACGGGCATCTCCTCACCTTCGAGTGAAGGAGCAATGCCTCCTACGAATATAACCTTGTCATATCCGGCGAGTTTCTTGATTATGTCATCATAATTGATAACTGACTCTGTGCCTACATTCACGCGGATACTTGCGCCCCATGTAGGAACGTGTGCAAAGTGAATTTCAATCTTATACTCCTTGCCTGCTTCTACCTGAATAGGTGTGCGGGTAGGGGTTATACGCCATGTGTTGTGCTTCTGCTTAACCTCACCGTTAACGACGACGTCGAAATTAGAAACAGACTCTACGTTGATGACTACCTCGCCTGATGTCCTCGGGCGGAAGACTGTCTCATACTGAGCACTGAAATCCGTAAGGTTCACACCGGGAGCCCACTGATAGTTGCCTGCCGTGGTCTTGAAGAAAGGTGTGTCGTGCCATAAGGTCGCAACGGGACTGCCCTCACGCTTTGCATTATTCCAGAAAGTACCCTTGAAGCCCTTCTTCCCTTCGAACGAGAGTTGGTCGAATACGTCGGTGACTATCTTGTTGTCTGTAAGGTCGCATCCCTGCATGTACTTGGCATTTTTGTTGTAGAGACGAATACCATCAAGCACGGTCGATGTAGTTGTAGGAGTACCATTATAGTTACCCCACATCATCACCTTGTCATTAGCATTAGGACCTATAACTGCTATCTTTTCTGATTTTGCAAGAGGAAGCACGTTGTTTCTGTTCTGAAGAAGAACGATACACTGACGAGCCATGTCAAGGGCTATCTGTAGATGTTCCTTGCTCTCAAGCACCGAAGCAGGAATCTTGCTCCACTCCACGACAGAAGGATCATCCATCTCGCCAAGGTCAAAACGCCCTTCGAGAAGTCGGATGACGTGCTTGTCAACCTCAGCCTCCGTGATAAGGCCACGCTTCACGGCCTCTGGAATACTCTTGTAGGCATAGTTGAAACCACACTCCACGTCAGTACCGGCAAGTGTGGCACGGGCAGAAGAGTGTACGGCATCACTCGCCACCTTGTGACTTTCGTGAATATCGGAAACTGCTCCGCAGTCACTGACTACGAGGTACTTGAACCCCCACTCGTTACGGAGGATATCCTGAAGCAGACGTGTGTTTGAACAGCAAGGCTCATTGTCGTAACGCTGATACGCACACATCACCTCACGTACCTTCGACTCCTCTACGAGATACTTGAAAGCCGGAAGATATGTCTCCCACAGGTCACGTGCAGAGATGTTATTGATGTCTGCCGTGTGGCGGCTCCATTCCGGTCCTGAGTGTACGGCATAATGCTTTGCACAAGCCCAGAGCTTGCGGTATTTGGAGTCCTCAGGTCCCTGAAGACCACGAACCACAGCATCACCCATGAGAGAACTGAGGTATGGATCCTCACCATAGGTCTCCTGACCGCGTCCCCAGCGTGGGTCACGGAATATGTTTACGTTAGGTGTCCAGACTGACAGAGCATGGAAACGCAGCACGTCATCGCCTGACCTCTGTAACTCGTT
Source organism: uncultured Prevotellaceae bacterium (assembly GCA_946534585.1). Taxonomy (GTDB): domain Bacteria; phylum Bacteroidota; class Bacteroidia; order Bacteroidales; family Bacteroidaceae; genus Prevotella. Next base: position 5,476 of record CAMNCV010000121.1, on the reverse strand, counting down.
CCACTTCGCACGTGCCTCGGTGCTGACTGCATCAAACACCCTATATACCAAATCATTATTAAAGGAAGCAGCCATGCCGATAGGCTCAGGGAAGTTGGTCACATTCCCCATATTGGCATAGCCGTGAAGTGCCTCACTCCACCACTGCCAATGCTTTATGCCAAGGCGTGGTATGGCAGGAGAGTCATCGAGCATCAGCGAGGCCTTCTCCTCAAGCGTGAGACGTGAGCAAAGATCTACAGCACGCTCATGAGCAGAGAGTGACGTGTCTTGATAAGGATATTGCCGGGCATGGCAACCCATTTCTGCCTTACCTAAAGGCAGTAGTCCAGAGAATAGTAGGATAAATAATGTTTTCTTCATTTACTCTTGTAAGATAAATTTAATCAACTTGATTTACGAATAATAGTCTGTATATATCGTTTATTTTAGTATTCACTGGAGCAAAAATTATAGTAGATAAGCGCAATATGGATGCAAAGTTCGGAAAAATTATTGAAATATGCAAGAGATTTACAAGAAATCAAGCAAACGGAGTGAGGAAATGTCACTCGTTGCAGTGTCCTATCCATATAAAAAGCTTAAGAATATGATTCTCGAGGGATTCACTCACTGCTTTCTCTTTGTGCGCGTACACAAAGAGTTTAGCATCAAAAAAGTTCAGGAAAAATTTGCAAGTAAAAATAAAAATGTGTACATTTGCAACGTCTTCCATATAATTACATGTTCTGTCAAGGATATGTGATACAGGAAGATGCATACATATTGGAAAAGCGTTTATCTGGCGCTTTGTCTTTGGCTATTCGGAACTTCGCAAACTCCAAGCTTACCAAACGACAAGGCAACGATAGATGCCTATCAGGGTGTATATATAGTCCACGCCTTAGGGGAAAGTTTGCCTGTTTAGGCAGATACTGTGGGTATTATAATACATTCGGCGTGGGCTTCTGCGTTGCTCGTTCTATGGTAAGTGGGCAATGCGAAGGCCTCGAATAGCGGGACGAGTAACGGATACAGTTGCCCCGCTTTTTTCATGACTATGCCCAAACACTAATCTGATACAGAAACCGTCCTCGTCTGGGCCGCTGCAGGGACACTATTAATGAGAGAAGACCATGAAAATTATTCTTTGTTATCATTTAAACAATATATTATTGTAGAAGACCTGTAAGGCAGAGTTGCCTGTCACGTGCTGTTGCTCCGTCGTATCGAAAGTGTAGGAAACTTTATTGATTGGAGCCGGAAGTACAGCAGTGACAGACATGTCTCATACCCTCTTTCTTTCGTCTGTATGGTATGGCAATAAATGTGTCAACAGCTATTGTTCACCCGAGATACCTGGCGACGGGTGTCTCACAAATGATAAATTAGTTATGGCTATTAATCGTATCTTCATCACTCTTATAGTGTTGTCATCATTAATCAGTACAAGTTTTTGTACTCAACTTTATGCACAAACCACAAACAAGACATCTAATGCTCTGACAGACCCTGATTATACTGGTGAGAAAGGGCAGCGTCTCTCTCCGGTAATAGCGTTCAAAGCAGGAAAAAGCCTGATTGACATGAACGGTATGGCCAGCGTGGAACAAGTAGCCAACTATCTGAAAAACCATTCCTCAACGAAAATCGTCATCGAAGGCTATGCCTCAGCTAACCTGGATGCCGAAACGAGCAAGAAACTGTCAGCGGACAGAGCTGCTTCCGTAAAAAAGACATTGACGGAAACCTATGGCATTCCTGCTTCAAGAATAGTGGCCAACGGCAAAGGCTCTGCCGACGAGGGAGTAATACAACTGCGAAAATCAGGAGATGCAGTACTTGTGTATGAACAGAAAACACACGAAGAGCCTCGCCCAGCTAAAAAAACATCTTCATACCAAGAGCAGGCAAGACGCACGGGGACAAGTTCTAAAAACGGTAACGGTGGAAAAGCCGATGGTTCCGGCAACATACTATATGACATACTTGCATATGCAATGATTAACACCATGACAAGTGACTACCAAACCTGTATCTACTGCGGGGGAACAGGATGTTCATATTGCAACAATGTTGGAGAGTATATAGTGACTAACCAAGGTCTAACAAATTCTATCTTTGGACTGTACAAAGATATTTCTGGCGGAAGTATGCAATCTCAAACTACCCACAATAGTATAAAAGATGGATACCAAAAAGTTGAAACGGAAAATGGGTTTACGATTGAAGGAAATTTCAAGAATGGAGTGCTAAACGGTCAAGGCAAAGCCTACGATGCAGACGGCACGATGTATGTAGGTAATTTCAAGAACAGTACAATAGATGGCAAGGGTACGATGACCTTCTCCTGGGGTGGCAAGTATGTCGGCGATTTCAAAGACAACGAAATAGAAGGTAAAGGGACTTTTACCCGTGATGACATCAAATATGTAGGCGATTTCAAGAATGGCAAGTTTAATGGTCATGGCACTATTTACATAAAAGAAGAAAAAACATTTATTAAGGGAATTTGGAAAGACAACGAACTAATCGAAGAAATTGAGCGCGGACAATGGAATCCGAACGCATCAAAAACACCAACAAAGAAAACTACAAGGAAAAAATAAGTTATCAATCATTCAGCCAATGGATGAAATTATTACATTAACCTCTTAAATCACAAAAAATCATGAAAAAAATCTATTCTATCGCAATGTTGCTGCTCATGGTATTCTCTGTAGCCGCACAAGACAAACCAACCGTCTGTATTGAGAATTTCATAAACAATTCTGATTTAAACAATCAGTATGCAAAGCAACTGTACAACGAAATCGTCTCAGGTCTTTCGAAGAGTTCCCGTATAATCATAGTACAAACCTCTTCATTTGGCAAATTACCAAAAGATCCCACCGCGTATGAAGATGCCCTGATGGCTGAAGGAGTGAATTATCTTTTAAAGGGGACTGTCGACGGATATACAGCTGGCAGAGGCAAGGGGTTCTTGACTGATAAAATCTACGACCAGTGCGAGATTAAGTATACACTCACTTTGATTGATATTGAGACACATCAGACCTTGAGTTCTGAGGCTATGTCATGTTCATACACTTTGGGTTCCTCAGCATCTGAAGCAATCTCAAAGGCCATAGAAGAAGCCTCAGGAGATATGAAAAAGTATGTCAACAGACATTTCAAGGTAAATGCAAAGGTTAAAGCCATTGACCAAGTGGATTCCAAGCAACGAGCCAAAACCCTGTATGTAACCATGGGTTCGTCTTCTGGAGTCACGAAAGGGGATGTACTTGAAGTTTTTGCAGAAGTAAACATAGCAGGTGAGAAAGCCAAAAAGAAAATAGGAGAAGTCAAAGTGACAGAGATAATGAGTGCAACTCTCAGTCAGTGTGAAGTAAAGAGTGGAGGTGCAGAAATCAAGGTAGCATTTGATAAAGGGTCTACTCTTTCCGTTGTAACACGTGTAAAATAGAATAGGGAAATGTATAACCACTATCATTTAAATTAGACGTATGAATCCTATGAAGAAATATTTAAGCTAATGCTGTTAGCTTTGTCGGCTATGGCGTATTCGCAGACTTACAAGATGAACCTGCATTTCAAGTCGGGGACGGTCGTTGATTTCTATGTGAACGACCTCGACAGCACATTACGTGTGCCGTGGAGGAACACGTAAACCATGACACGAAACAAGCAGTCAGTTTGTACAGCGGCGTAAAGAGGGTGATGTGCAACGTTGGCGTCAGGAGCCCACATGAATACGGCGACTATTTCGCATGGGGGGAGACCAAACCGAAGAAATCCTATAGCATAGATACTTATGTGTGGTATAATGAGAATCAGAAATATACTAAGTATAATTGTGACAGCAAACAAGGTGTGGTAGACAGCCTTACCGTCCTTGAACCTCAATATCTATGATGGTGTAACTGTCCGCCCCGTCTGTCCATAAATTATGTAAACTAATGTTACATCTTAATTCTTGTAAACCATGAAGCATAAATACATTTTTATTATAGTTATAGCACTATGTTTTTTTGCAGACGTACAGTCCGCACCTATTTCGGAAGGTGAGGCACGAACGAAAGCCTTGGGCTTTATTAGAGAAAACTTGGGCATGGCAGAATCCGCAGGGGCAAAAGGAATTGGAAATATCACAGAGACAACGCTGACAACGGCAGAGGCTTGTGATGCCTATTACGTGTTCAACAATGAGAGCGATGGTGGGTATATTATAGTAAGCGGTGATGACAGGATGCCGACAGTGCTGGGTTACTCAAGAAGCGGCAGATATGATATCGATGACATGCCCGAAAACATGCGGGTGTGGATGCAGGGCTATGCAAAACAGTATGATTATTTGCAGAACAAGGGCAGTGCAGTGGCTGTTACCACTAACTCTGTTTTGGGAGAGAAGATATTGCCGCTGTTGAGCTGCCAATGGAATCAGAGTTATCCATTCAACATGCAATGCCCCAAGATTAAAGGGAAAAGAACACTTACAGGCTGTGTGGCCACCGCCATGGCGCAGATAATGTATTACTGGAAGTGGCCAAAGAAAACAGTCAAGGAAATCCCTGCCTATGATGATGTGCTTGCCATCGGTGTTACAACGATTAATTGGGAAGATATATTCCCTGTTTACTCCAGCAACGCAACAAGCGAACAGGCAGAGGCAATATCGAAATTGCTAAAAATTTGTGGTGCGTCAGTAAAGATGACATATGGTCTGGTGGCTAGTAGTGCATCTACTGAAAATGCCATGAAAGCTTTTTATGAATATTTTGATTACAACAGTCTGTTGATAAAAAAAGTTTATAGAGCGAAGTATTCTGCAGAATTGTGGAATCAGATGATTTATGACGAGCTCAGGGAAGGGAGGCCGGTGCTGTATGACGGTCAGTCTTCTCATGGCGGTCATGCCTTTGTCATTGACGGCTATGACGGCGACGACTATTTTCATGTAAATTGGGGATGGGGCGGACATGAAGATGATTATTTCCTGCTCAATGCGCTCAATGGCTATGACAGTGATCAGTCCGCCATCATCGGTATACAAGGCAAAAGTGCGGTAGACGATAGGCGCTTTTATATATCATTGGAAAATGGTGTGCTTACATTCCATTATGACAACAAACGGGAGGAGTGTACGGGCGAATTATATTATAATGTCCCCACATGGTATGGAGAACAGTATTTAAACAGAGCTGAAGAAATAAAGACCGTTGTTTTCAATCCTTCGGTTGCTGACTGCCATTACATCACCAATGCCTCATTTATGTTCTACAATATGAAGAACCTGTCTTCTATCCAAGGTTTGCAGTATTTTGACACACATAATGTCATGGATATGCGTTATATGTTTTATGGGTGCAATTCTCTCAAATCTCTTGACGTAAGCAACTTCAACACCCAGAATGTCACGAGCATGGGTTCGATGTTCTCTGGATGCTCTCTACTCAATTCGCTTGACGTAAGTGGTTTTAATACTCAGAATGTCACG
>CAMNCV010000120.1 GCA_946534585.1 uncultured Prevotellaceae bacterium | reverse complement strand
CCCTTACTATTGTGATACCTTATACATCCTACATCAATCTTCCTTATTCTTCGCTGAGCAATAGCAGCCACGCAGTCTTCTATCTTTTCATAATAGAATCCCCAGAAACGCGCGAAATCATTCATCGTACCGTTAGGGATAATACCGAGCGCCACTCTCTCACGCGTCTGTTTCTCCACCTTCATAAAACAGTTCGCAGCCTCACTCAAGGCAGAGTCCCCCCCTATAATGATTATCGTATCATAACCATTGTTCAGCATCATCATAACAAGGCGCTCCACGCTTTGGCGTTCCTCACTCTGCACCATATCATACTGTATGCCATAGGAGTCAAGACATTCCTTTATTTTCCTCCACCGTTTTTGAACACTGATAAAGGGTCTATGATAAGGACAATATATTATTCCTGTCTTAAACATGCTCCATTATACTATCAACTACCTTTTCAACACTATTATCCTCACGGGGACCGTCAATCCACGTTATAGGCACTCCCCTACGCTCCATTCCACGAAACCATGTCATCTGACGTTTTGCGAATTGATGTATGGCTATCTCCAGTTTACTCGTCATCTCACTATAAGTAAGCTGACCTAAAACATACATTGTGAGGTACTTATACTCCAAGCCATAGTATATAAGGTCTTCTGGTTTTATCCCCTCATCCAATAGTCCTCTCACCTCTTCCACCATTCCCTCTTGCAGACGAGCATGCAGACGTTCTGTGATTCTCTTGCGTCGCAACTCCCTGTCAACATTAATTCCTATAACTATAGGAGAACCGATGTCAATATGGTCGTTACCTTCCACAGCACAGCCGCTATGCATCTCTATCTCAATAGCCCTTATAGCCCGTTGCGCGGTATCAACATCCGTTGTGTTGTGCATGCAAGTACCATTACGACGTTTCAACTCTTTAAGCATTTCTGTCAATTCTGACAAAGACTTGCCTTTCAGTTCTTCTCTTAGAAGCTTGTCCTCTGGTACGTCAGCCAACTGGTAGTCCCTTAATATCGATTCAATATACAATCCGGTCCCGCCACATAGCACAGGAGTCTTCCCGCGACTCATTATATCGTCATATACCTGCTTGAAATCCTTCTGGTACATATACAGATTATACTTCGTGCCAGGCTCAACGATATCTATAAGGTGATAGGGAATCCTCGTCCCGTCAACAAGAGTATATTCCTTCAGGTCCTTACCCGTACCGATATCCATACGTCTATATACTTGCCTTGAATCGGCAGAGATTATCTCTCCACCGATTCTTGCTGCAAGTTGTGTCGCCACGGCAGTTTTTCCACATGCCGTAGGTCCTAATATGGTTATCAGTCTCTTATTCATCACTTGATGTGCGATGACATTTTTAATATTCCTGCCAGCTCTTTATCTGAAGGTCGTTTATAGACAACTTACAGAAAGCCTCTATGAATGCAGAAGCAAGTCGGGCATTTGTTATCAAAGGAATGTTGTGGTCAATAGCGCCACGACGAATCTTGTAACCGTTTGTCTGCTCGCGCTTTGTGTGGTCTTTCGGAATATTTACTATAAGGTCAAACTTATGGTCATGTATCATGTCCATGACGTTTGGTATTTCCTTATGTGCTTCGTCAGGCCATCCCACAGCAATGGCATTAACTCCATTCTCGCCGAGGAACTTGGCAGTGCCCTCTGTTGCATAAATCTTATAGCCTGCCTTCTGCAATGCCTGTGCACCGTCAAGCAGTGAAGCTTTCTCCTTAGTGCCGCCTGATGACAGCATAATGCCTTGTGACTTTGTAGGAATCTTGTATCCTGTTGCGATGAGTGAGTTGAGCAGTGCCTCCTCAAAGGTATCTCCAAGACAGCCTACCTCACCTGTAGAACTCATGTCCACGCCAAGCACCGGGTCTGCGTTCTGCAGACGGTTGAATGAGAACTGACTTGCCTTGACGCCCATTCTGTCAATATCAAACACGCTCTTGTCTGGCTTCTGGTAAGGAGCGTCAAGCATTATCTTGGTAGCAGTCTCAATAAAGTTGCGCTTAAGCACCTTGCTGACAAATGGGAATGAACGAGAAGCCCTCAGGTTACATTCTATTACCTTCACGCTGCCGCCTTTGGCCAGATACTGTATATTGAAAGGACCACTGATGTTCAGTTCTTTGGCAATAGCCTTGCTTATCTTCTTTATCTGGCGCATCGTAGCGAATGTAATCTGCTGTGCAGGGAATACCATCGTAGCATCACCAGAGTGCACACCGGCATATTCAACGTGCTCAGATATACCATATTCTACTACGTCACCATTCTGTGCCACGCCGTCAAACTCTATCTCGTTTGTCTCCTGCATGAACTGTGATATAACTACAGGGAACTCCTTGCTCACCTCACTTGCCGCAGCAAGGAAACGCTCCAGTTCCTCATCGTTATGACAAACATTCATGGCAGCACCTGACAATACGTATGAAGGGCGCACGAGTACTGGATATCCCACCTCGTCGATGAATGACTTGACGTCGCTCATGCTCGTCAGTGCGCTCCACTTTGGCTGGTCTATACCAAGCTGGTCAAGCATAGCGCTGAACTTGCCACGGTTCTCTGCACGGTCAATGCTTACAGGACTTGTACCCAGGATAGGCACACTCTGACGATAAAGCTTCATCGCAAGGTTATTAGGTATCTGTCCACCTACGCTGACAATGACACCGCGTGGATTTTCAAGGTCAATGACGTCGAGTACACGCTCAAATGACAGTTCATCGAAATACAGACGGTCACACATGTCATAGTCCGTTGACACTGTTTCCGGGTTATAGTTAATCATTATTGACTTATAGCCCAACTTACGTGCCGTATTGATAGCGTTTACCGAACACCAGTCAAACTCTACGCTTGAACCGATACGGTATGCGCCAGAACCGAGAACGATTAC
>CAMNCV010000119.1 GCA_946534585.1 uncultured Prevotellaceae bacterium | reverse complement strand
TAAAATCACCCACGTGGACGTTTCGATTGCGCTATCTTCTTGTAGTTTCTTGAAAGTTTACCAGACTTTTGAAAGTAGAAGATTAACGTTCTGCAAACGTCCTTTCTTGATGTCATGGCGGTGGTGCCTTCACGAGGCATTGCCGTATGCGCATCAAACCAATATGTTTTGAAAACACATGCCCAACCCGTGGACTAACTGTTTTCAAGGGCAAATATATGAATTATTTTTCAAACTACAAAATTATGTTCTGTTTATTTTGCAAATAAAGAATAATGGAATAATATTGTTAACGAACAAGATAATCGAATACTTTACACAAAGTAGCGTTTATGATTATTTAAGACTTTAAAATTTTAATTATTGAAGATTTTTTCGTAACTTTGCGACAATTTCGTATTTGTACCTCACGCAATGCGCTGTTGCTCAATCGAAATACTAACAAAACTACCCTTTCATATACTAACGATAACTTTACTAATACAATATATTATGAACATAGGTCTTACACTGATGATTGTGGGTATGGTAACGGTGTTTGCCGTACTGCTTATCATCATCAACCTGAGCGAACTGCTCATTCAATGCGTCAACAAAATCGCGCCAGAAGAGACTACGGCAAAGAAAAATGCCTCTCCGACAGGCACATCTGCCGTCACACCCGATGTGATGGCAGTGATACGCCAAACCGTCAGCCAGATAACGGGCGGACGCGGAACTGTAGCAAACGTAACGCCTATTTGATGCGAAACTAATAATGCAGAATTGGCAAGACACAATCTTAAAACTTAATTCTTAACTACCAAAAACATTATGGGTAAAGAGATTAAATTCAGTTTAGTCTTTCGAGATATGTGGCAGAGTGCAGGAAAGTACCAGCCACGTGTAGATCAGTTGGTCAAGGTAGCCCCTGCAATAATCAAGATGGGGTGCTTCGACCGTGTTGAAACCAATGGCGGCGGTTTCGAGCAGGTAAACCTGCTCTATGGTGAAAATCCTAACGAGGCCGTGCGCGAGTGGACGAAGCCTTTCCACGAGGCAGGAATACAGACACACATGCTTGACCGTGCGCTCAACGCTCTGCGTATGAGTCCTTGTCCGAAGGACCTGCGCCAGTTGTTCTATAAGGTAAAGAAGGCACAGGGCACAGACATCACGCGTATCTTCTGCGGACTTAACGACCCACGCAACGTAATCCCTTCAATAAAATACGCAAAGGATGCAGGCATGATAGCACAGGCCTCACTCTGCATCACCCATTCACCTATCCACACGGTTGAGTACTATATCAATCTGGCCAAGACATTCATTGATGCCGGTGCCGACGAGATATGCCTCAAAGATATGGCAGGCATCGGTCGTCCGCAGACATTAGGTCTAATCGTGAAAGGTATAAAGGAATATAAAGAAGACATCATAATACAGTATCACTCTCACGCTGGTCCTGGCTTCAACATGGCTTCTATTCTTGAGGTAGCACGTGGTGGTTGCGACTACATCGACACTGCCGTGGCACCACTGTCATGGGGTACGGGTCATGCCGACATCATCGCCGTGCAGGAGATGCTGAAGGATGCGGGTTTCAAGGTGAAAGACATCAACATGGAGGCTTACATGGAGGTACGTACGCAGATACAGGAGATGATGGACGACTTCCTAGGCTACTACATCCCTGCCCTGAACCACCTGAACAACTCCCTGCTCATAAAGCCCGGACTGCCAGGCGGCATGATGGGTTCGCTGATGACAGACCTTGAGGACAACCTCAACTCGCTGAACCGCTGGAAAGAGAAGCACGACCAGCCATGCCTAACCACAGACCAACTGCTGATAAAGCTCTTTGACGAAGTAGCATACGTATGGCCAAAGGTAGGCTATCCATGCCTCGTGACACCATTCTCACAGTATGTCAAGAACCTTGCACTCATGAACGTGATGCAAATGGAAAAAGGCAAGGAGCGCTGGTCGATGATTGCCGAAAACATCTGGGATATGATTCTGGGTAAGAGCGGACAGTTGCCTGGTCCTGTTGACCCGCTGTTCGTTGAGATGGCAAAGGCCGAAGGACGTGAGTTTATGCAGACAGACCCACAAGAGAACTACCCTGACGACTTGGAAACATACCGCTTGCGTATGTCACAGAAGGGCTGGGAACTCGGCGAGGACGACGAAGAACTCTTCGAGTATGCCATGCACCCACAACAGTATGAAGCCTACAAGAGCGGAGCAGCGAAGGCAGCCTTTGAGAAAGACCTTGCAGAGCGCAAAGCTAAGAAAGCTCAGGGCAATGCTCCTGCAGAGCCAAAACAGCTGACAATAACAGTTGATGGCAAGGCTTACAAGGTAGATGTGGCCTATGGCGTACAGGCTGCTAAGCAAAGTACGGAGGCAACCGCTGCCGCTCCTGCCGGAGAAGGTCTCGAAGTCCTTGCACCGCTTGAGGGCAAGGCTTATCTGGTGCAGTCGTCGAGCGAAACGCCAAAGAAGGTAGGCGACCACGTAGAGGAAGGCGAAGTGATTTGCTACATCGAGGCCATGAAGGTATTTAACCGCATAAAGGCTGAGAAGACTGGCACTATCACGAGCATCTGCTTCACCTCAGGCGACTCTGTTGCAGAGGACGACGTACTGATGACGATAGCATAGAAAGTTAGGACTAAACGACCAAAGGAACAATGGAAATACTACAGAAAATATGGGACATGACAGCCTTTGCCCAGACTGACGGCGACTGGTCATTCCTCATCATGATAGTAATAGCCTGCGTACTGCTCTACCTCGGCATCGTGAAGAAGTATGAGCCACTGTTGCTTGTGCCAATAGGCATGGGTGTATTGCTGGCAAACTTCCCTGGCGGTGGCATGGGTGTGGCACAGGCTACGTCTGACGGCTACGTAACGTTGCCCGACGGCACGCAGGAGATAATCTGGGACATGCCACTGCATAAGATTGCACATGAACTCGGACTGATGAATTTCATCTACTACATGTGTATCAAGACTGGCTTCATTCCGCCTATAATCTTCATGGGCGTGGGCGCACTGACAGACTTCGGTCCGATGCTGCGCAACCTGCGTCTGAGCATCTTCGGTGCCGGAGCACAGTTCGGTATCTTTGCCGTACTGCTGGCCGCACTTGCCATGGGGTTCACACCTCAACAGGCTGCCTCGCTCGGTATCATAGGCGGTGCTGACGGCCCCACGGCCATCTTCACCACCATCAAACTGGCTCCCGAACTGCTCGGTCCTATCGCCATTGCGGCATACAGTTACATGGCATTGGTGCCAGTCATTATACCTCTTGTGGTAAAATGTCTGTGTACGAAGAAAGAGTTGCTCATCAACATGAAGGAACAGGACAAGAAATATCCCAACAAGACGGAGATTAAGAACCTGCGAGTATTGAAGATACTCTTCCCTATCTCCGTAACGATTATCGTAGCACTGCTTGTGCCTACAGCCGTAAGTCTTGTCGGTATGTTGATGTTCGGCAACCTCATCAAGGAACTCGGCAGCATGACGAGCCGACTGTTTGACACTGCCAGCAATGCCATCATGAACACCGCCACAATCTTCCTCGGTCTGTCAGTAGGCGCAACGATGACCTCTGATGCATTCCTCAACCTGCAGACCATTGGCATCGTAGTAGGTGGTTTCCTCGCCTTTGCATTGTCAATCTCGGCAGGTATCTGCATGGTAAAGATATTCAATCTCTTTGCAAAGAAAAAGGTCAATCCGCTTGTGGGTGCCACTGGTCTTTCTGCCGTGCCTATGGCATCGCGCGTAGCTAACGAGATAGCCACGAAGTACGACCCGAAGAACCACGTGCTGAACTACTGCATGGCATCCAACATCTCTGGCGTCATCGGTTCAGCCGTAGCCGCCGGCGTGCTTATCTCGTTCCTGCAATAATACGCATACTTCTCGTTAATATAGATACATTCCCACAGATGTCACTTATCTTCACAGATAATGCCCAATGACGTCTGTGGGAATTTTATTTCTCTCGCACACTCGAACACAAACCATAGAATTTCGACGCAAACACGCCCAAAAGTAATAATACCCTGATAATCAAACGATAACAAAAATCCTACTCCAAATATTCGCTGAAAATCTGAAGTAGTACTTCAGATTTTCAGCGAATATTTGGAGTAACACTTCAGATTTTCAGCTTTTTTTTTGCTTATTTATCATAAAATTACTAACTTTGCAACAGACACATTATGAGTACAAAACTCATGAAAACCAATATACTAAACCTTAAATAGAGAAAATATGAAGAGAGTTATTTTTTTCTTATCAGCCTTGTCTATCATGGCTGGTTCTATGGCACAGACCGTGAATTTACATCTGACCAACGGCAAGACCGTCAAATACGATTTAGCAGAAATTGACTCCATAGATTTTTCCACCGAAGGTTCGGCAAACGATGTGGAAGGCGCCGTTGACCTTGGTCTGTCAGTCTTGTGGGCTACGTGTAACGTCGGAGCAGAAGCCCCCGAAGACTATGGTGACTACTACGCATGGGGTGAAACAGAAACCAAGACCTTCTTCTACCAATACAACTACTCAAGACATGTGGGTAATGGCTCATTTAACAGTATTGGTTCCAACATAAGCAGCAGTCAATATTACGATGCTGCGACGGTGAACAAAGGAGGCACATGGCGTATGCCTACAATCGCGGAAATGAAAGAGTTGATAAACAAATGCACCTGGAAGCGAACCACAAGTAAAGGAGTTGCCGGATACTTAGTAACGGGAACCAATGAAAACGAGATATTCATTCCTGCGAGCGGTTCGTACATTGATGACACCAAATACACTGGTAACTATGCTAATTTGTGGACATCAGAGCCTGTCGGAGAGTATAATCACATGTGTTACAGACTCCTTGCCAATTCCGATGGAATAGAACTAAGCACTTTCCCTGGCTTCTACGGCTGTGCTGTGCGTGCAGTATGCGAAAAGACCACTGAAGAAATAGGAGGCGGAAGCACTAATGGAGGTGACGGTTGGGTCAGTGTAAGTGCCACTGGTTACGCACCTTATTATTATTGTCCCACGTCTAAAACTACAACTCCGTCAACAAAAGTTGCAACGACAATCAATGCATACAGGAACACATCCACAGGTGCCTACAAAGTGACATGGGCTGGCACCGACTATGCGTGTAGCGCAGGCTACAATAAGATTACACTGAGTAGCACGGCACACACGACAACCAACTCCTACGGAAAATCCATCGTATGTTCCGACCCTTACTATTTGGAGTTTACGATTTCCTACTAATGTTGTAAAAATAATTTATAAATGAGTGAGATATACAATCAGTATCCTATTACCATGTAAAAGCATTGCGATTACTGTGTAATATGATACTGATTACAGTGCAAAAGCAATGCGATTACGATGTAATCGCATTGCTTTTACCATACAAACGGATACAAAAACATCCGTCACCAACATAACTTACTATACTCCAGAGAGTAACGAAAATTTGGTGACGGATGATTGATGCAAGTTATTTCTTATTCTCTACAGCAGCCTTTTCTATTGCCAGCCCTGCCTTGTAGCCTTCCATATAGCGGTTGAAGCCCTCTACTTCTTCTGGCGTCGGGGCAATCTCCGTACCAGTATCGCCACCGAAGACTACCGTCTCAAGATAATCGGCAAGGTTGCGGTCGTCGCTGTTGTTGACCACATAGCCTGCCAGCAGGGCTATACCCCATGCGCCTCCCTCGCCTGCTGTCTCCATGACAGAGATTGGCGAATTGAGAGCCGCTGCGAGCACACGCTGCCCTACCCCCTTGGTCTTGAACAATCCACCGTGACCAGTGATGCGGTCAACCTTTACTTTCTCCTCATTGAACAAGATGTCGTTGCCCAGTTTCAGCACAGCCACCGTGGCATAAAGATTAGAACGGATAAAGTTTGCGAGGTTGAACTTGTCATTGGCCGAGCGCACCACGAGCGGACGGCCGTCCTGCAGACCAGTGACAGGTTCGCCAGAGATATAGTTATATGCCAGCACGCCGCCGCAGTCGGCATCGCCCTTTAGGGCATTGTTATACAGTTTGCCGTACACCTCGTTCATATCCACAGGCACCCCGAGCAGTTCCTGATACTCGCGAAAGAGCTTCACCCAAGCGTTGATGTCGCTGGTGCAGTTGTTGCAATGGACCATTGCCACCAGGGAACCGTCAGGAGTGGTCACCATGTCAATCATCTCAGATGGTTTCGAGAGGTCTTTCTCAAGCACAATCATAGAGAACGATGACGTACCTGCGCTGACGTTGCCCGTGCGCTGCTTCACGGCATTGGTAGCTACCATGCCTGTACCAGCATCGCCTTCCGGCGGACAAAGTGGCGCTCCCCCCTTCAGATTGCCCGAAACGTCGAGACGCTTGGCAGCCTCATCTGTCAAGACACCAGCCTTCTCGCCAGCCACAAGTACCTTGGGCAGAATGTCAAGCAATTTCCATGGATAGCCCTTCGGTGCTACAAGCTCATCGAATTTCTTCACCATCTCGGCATTGTAATCCTTCGTTGCCGGGTCGATAGGTATCATACCCGAGGCATCACCTACACCGAGCACTTTCTCACCAGTAAGCTGCCAATGTATATAGCCTGCCAGAGTGGTGAGGAACTTGATGTCCTTAACATGGTCACAGCCGTCAAGTATGCACTGATACAGATGCGAGATGCTCCAGCGCAACGGTATGTTATACACGAAAAGCTCCGACAATGCAGCAGCGGCCTTACCCGTATTGGTATTGCGCCACGTGCGGAACGGCACGAGTATCTTGTCATCCTCGCCGAAAGCCATATAGCCATGCATCATGGCTGATATGCCAATGGCGGCCAGTTGCTCAATGACGCAGTCATACTGAGCCTTGACATCCTTGAGCAGGTCGGCGTAGCAATCCTGCAGTCCGTACCATATTTCCTCAATACTGTATGTCCACAGTCCGTCAACAAGTGAGTTTTCCCACTCGTGTGAACCTTGTGCTATAGGCTTATTTTCCTCGTCGATGAGTACAGCCTTTATGCGTGTGGAGCCAAACTCAATGCCGAGTATGGCCTTACCACTTTCTATCGTTTCTCTTGCTGTCATTACTTCTAATCGTATTTGTGTATCAACAACTAATTTTATACGAATTTCACGGATTATACAAATGTATATAATTCTTTAATATAATAATTCGTATAATCCGTGAAACCTGTCGTAATCCGTTGTTTGTAATTCGTTATTTATCAATTCTTGCCAATCACTTCAATGATTTTGCGAGCATATAGTACAGTTCGTTGTTGCGCAGCTGCTGTTTGAAGTCAGCAGTGTTAGTCTGCTTATTGATGCGTACGTACTCTATGTCGAGCATCTCTGCGAGGTCGTCCCAGTACTCTTCGGTAATGTCGTAAGAGAAAGCACTGTGGTGAGTACCGCCGGCAAGAATCCATGCTCCTGCGCCAACCTCAAATGTAGGCTGTGGCACCCACAAGGCACTTGCCACTGGCAGGTTAGGCATTGGCTTCGGTTCTATGCACTCCACCTCCTGCGATATCAGGCGGAAGCGGTTGCCAAGGTCAACTACCGTAGCTTTGATGCCACGGCCAGTCTTCGACGTAAACACAAGGCGTGCCGTCTGCTGCTTGCGTATGCCGATACCAAGGAAGTGTACCTCAAGCGTTGGTTTATCTACAGCAATGAGCGGACAAACCTCAAGCATGTGGCTCTGCAGGCAAGAAGAGCGGTCGCCAGCGAAGTTCAGAGTGTAGTCTTCAAGGAACGAGCAACCCGTAGGTAGTCCCTGCTGCATAACCCACAGTGTGCGATAGAGGCACGCTGTCTTCCAGTCACCCTCGGCACCAAAGCCATAGCCCTCAGCCATAAGACGCTGTGAAGCAAGTCCTGGTATCTGGTCGAAGCCTACGAAGTTCGGATCGTTGATGTCGGCATCACCCAGATCGTCGAAGTTTGTGGTGAATGCCGTAGCACCCTCATCCTTCAACACGCGGCGTAGAGCGATTTCAGCCTTAGCTGCATTGCGTACTTTCTCCCAGTAAACCTCCGGACCGCTCTCATCAATCTTGATGGTGTATTGTTCCTTATATTCCTTGACAAGAGCATCCACCTCAGCGTCGGTCACCTTCTTGAAGTATTCCATCAGCGAACTTACCGGGTAGTAGTCAACGTGATAGCCCATGCGCTGCTCAAACTCCACACGATCGCCATCGGTCACTGCCACGTTGTTCATATTCATACCAAACATCAGGCAGCGCACCTGCTTTGCGTCAGCCACACCAGCTGCCACACGTGCCCAAACGGCAATCTTCTTCTGAGCCTCTTCGCTTTTCCAATAGCCGCAAACCACCTTGCGTGGTACACGCATACGAGTGCAGATATGTCCGAATTCGATATCGCCATGAGCCGACTGGTTCAGGTTCATGAAGTCCATATCCATGGTCTCCCATGGTATCTCGGCATTATACTGAGTATGGAAATGGAGCAAAGGTTTCTGCAGAGCCTGCAAGCCCTTAATCCACATCTTGGCAGGAGAGAAAGTATGCATCCATGTGATGATACCAACGCACTTCTCATCGTTGTTGGCAGCCTTCATCACGTCCTCTACCTCCTTAGAACTGTTGGCAGTACCTTTATACACCACCTTGATAGGAATGATGCCACTGTTATTCAGCCCCTCAACCATTTCCTTTGAGTGACCATCCACGGCAACCACAGCGTCGCCTCCATAGAGCAACTGTGCGCCAGTCACCCACCATACTTCCAAATTTTCAAAAGCCTTAATCATAGTATATAAAAACTAATTAGTAAATATTGTTCAGAACTTCATTTGCCTATACAACGAAGCATCTGCAAAGGTAATCATTTTTTTTCAATTTCTTGCAGAAAACAAACATTTTACTCAAATAAATAAGTAAAATAACGTTTTTTTCACATTATACAACGTGTATGGGGCAAAATATAATGTGCAGTTAACAACCACAGCACAGGTTTTAAAACGAAATATGATATGGTTGCCACATGAATAACACCATATCAACCATACCGTCAGGCTTGAGTATATCGTCATAAATTCTACAAAATCACATAAAATAATACAAATACGACAAGCCTCCTGTCATCTACAAGATTTAAAATCATTGATATAAATAAAAAAAAACTGAAAAATTTTGTCAGTTCAGGAAATATTAGTAACTTTGCAACCAAATGTTTAGCTTTGAGAACTTGAAAATAGACCTTTTAGCAATTAAGGACGACCCTGTGGAGTTGTCCCTTCTGCTTGATGATGAGTATTTTCAAGGTCTCGATGATGCAGAAATCCAAAGTGGAAAAGTAAACGCCTCACTGTCTATACGCAAGGCAGTGGATGGAGAGTTTGCTTTCACACTGAGGATTGAAGGCGTTGTCACAGTGACATGCGACCTCTGTCTTGACGATATGGAGCAACCCGTTGAGGGCGAAAGCAGTTTCATTATCAGATTAGGACAAGAAGGTGGCACTGAAGATGACATAATAGTGGTTGACGAGAACGATGGAGTACTCGACACCGCTTGGCTCATCTACGAGACAATAGCGCTGGCAATACCCATTAAGCACGTTCATGCACCTGGAAAATGCAATGCTGCGATGACGGAAAAGCTCCAAGAGCTGTCAGCCACCCGAAGTGGTGATGGGGTTGCGGAAAACGAGATTGATCCGCGCTGGGCTAAACTTCAACAACTAAGTCAAAACAAATAATCAAAAAAGTATTTAAAAGAAAATGGCACATCCTAAAAGAAGACAGTCAAAGACACGTACTCTCAAGCGTCGCACTCACGACAAGGCAGTAGCTCCTACACTTGCAGTATGCCCTAACTGTGGCGCATACTACGTTTACCACACCGTATGCCCAACATGCGGTCAGTATCGTGGCAAACAGGCCATCGTAATGGAGGATGCTGAGTAATTTTTGACTTGTAATAGTAATTAGGAGTTAAGTAGTTAAAACGATAAACATTTCGTGTATTATCAAATGTCTCAACTACTTAACTCTTTAATTTCCTATCTCCTAATAGAAACATAATGAGTAAGATAAACGCTGTAATCACTGGCATCGGCGGCTACGTACCTGAATATATCCTCACAAACGAGGAACTTTCACGTATGGTAGAAACTGATGACGAGTGGATAACAACACGTGTGGGCATCAAAGAGCGACGCATCCTCAATGAGGAAGGTCTTGGCTCGGCATATATGGCTCGTAAGGCCTGTCGCGAGTTGCTGCAGAAGACACAGATTGACCCACAGACCGTGGATTGCGTAATATGCGCTTCGACAACTCCTGACTATCGTTTCCCATCAAATGCCTCAATCGTAATAGGCAAACTGGGACTACAGAATGCTCACGGCTTTGACGTATCATGCGCCTGCTGCGGTTTTCTCTACATACTCGATATGGCCGCTGCAATGATACAGAGCGGCCGCTACAAGCGCATCATCTGCGTAGCTGCCGAGAAGATGTCGTCAATGGTGGATTACCAAGACCGCCAGACTTGCGTACTATTCGGCGATGGTGCTGCCGCTGCCATGATGGAAGCAACAGAAGAAGAGGGCATCGGTTTCCAGGATTCTTTCCTGCGCACTGATGGCAAAGGTCTGCCATTCCTGCACATGAAAGCAGGTGGCTCGGTTTGTCCAGCTTCTCACTATACCGTAGATCACCGTATGCATTACATCTATCAGGAGGGACGCACCGTATTCCGCTATGCCGTAACTTCAATGGCTGACGATGTAGAAGAAATCATGCGCCGTAACAATCTCTCTAAGGACGATGTAAACTGGGTAATACCTCACGAAGCCAATATGCGCATCATCGAGGCGGTGACTAAGCGTCTTGAGATTCCTATGGACAAGGTGCTTATCAACATCGAGCACTATGGAAATACCAGTGCTGCATCAATAGCTCTGGCCATGTGGGACTTTGAGAAGCGTCTAAAGAAAGGCGACAACGTAATTCTTACAGCTTTCGGAGCAGGTTTCGTTCACGGAGCAAGCTTCTACAAGTGGGGATACAATGCATAATGCAGTATATGCATAACGCACAATGCTGTTTACACAATGCGCCATTGCGTATAATCATTGAATTACGATTTTTCAATTACAGAATATGCACAAAGCAGGATTTGTAAATATAGTAGGCAATCCTAATGTAGGTAAAAGTACGCTCATGAACCAATTGGTTGGTGAGCGTATTTCGATTGCTACCTTCAAGGCGCAGACTACGCGTCACCGCATCATGGGCATCGTCAACACCGATGAAATGCAGATAGTGTTCAGCGACACTCCTGGAGTGCTGAAGCCAAACTACAAACTACAGGAGTCAATGCTTGCATTCTCAGAGTCTGCTCTGCAAGATGCTGACATTCTGCTTTATGTCACTGACGTAGTGGAGCAACCGGAGAAGAACCGCGACTTCCTTGACAAAGTGGCGAAGATGACCATTCCTGTCATACTACTGATAAACAAGATAGACGAGAGTGACCAACATAAACTCGGTGACATCGTAGAGAAATGGCACACATTATTGCCTAATGCTGAAATATTGCCAATATCAGCCAAGAACAAGTTCGGTATTGACATGTTGCTGGCACGCATCAAAGAGTTACTGCCTGACTCACCGCCATACTTCGACAAGGAACAACTGACTGACAAGCCCGCTCGCTTCTTCGTCACTGAGATAATACGCGAGAAGATATTGCTATACTATGATAAGGAGATACCATACTCCGTGGAAGTGCGCTGCGAGTCATTCAAAGAAACGGACAAACGCATAGACATTCGTGCCGTCATATACGTAGAGCGAGAAAGCCAGAAAGGCATCATTATAGGTCATCAAGGAGTGGCACTGAAGAAGGTAAGCACCGAAGCACGCAAGACACTTGAGAAATTCTTCGACAAGCACATATTCCTTGAGACCTACGTCAAAGTAGATAAGGACTGGCGAGGCAACGACAAGGAACTGGAAAAGTTCGGATATAGCCTGTACTGATGATTACTGTATTATTAACGGCCATCGACGGTACAGATATCACAGAATATTTCGTTGGCAACGAATTAAAGCAAATATCACAGAATATTTCGTCGGCAACGGATTAAAGCAAATATCACTGATTTAAAGACAATAAATAATATAAACCCAGAGTAATATAAACCCAGTTGTATTACTGAGCAAAAAGTAGAACCCGTAAGGAGCGGGAAATGAAAAATGGGAAATTTAGTAGCTATCGTGGGCAGGCCCAACGTAGGCAAGTCCACGCTTTTTAACCGTCTGACGAAGACACGCCATGCCATCGTCAGCGATGTTGCGGGCACTACGCGTGACCGCCAGTATGGCAAGTGTGAATGGAACGGCCGTGAATTCTCCGTGGTAGATACGGGGGGATGGGTGGTAAACTCTGATGACATATTTGAGGATGCCATCCGTGAGCAGGTAAAGATAGCCACAGAAGAAGCTGACCTCGTGCTCTTTGTGGTCGATGTAAAGTCAGGCGTTACAGACCTTGACAGCGATGTGGCACAGATTCTCCGCAAGACGAAACTTCCAGTAATACTCGTTTCCAACAAAACCGACAGTAACGAAATGCAGTATTATTCCGCAGAATTCTATAGTCTCGGATTGGGCGACCCTATATGTATCAGTGCCGTATCAGGCTTTGGCACAGGTGATTTGCTCGACATAGTGCTTGACAAACTACCCAAAGAGCAGAAAGACGAAGCGGAGGAAAACATACCACGTTTTGCCGTTGTAGGGCGTCCTAATGCAGGTAAATCAAGTATTATCAATGCTTTCATAGGTGAAGAGCGCAACATAGTGACTGAGATAGCAGGTACTACGCGTGACTCAATATATACACGTTACGACAAATTCGGCTTTGATTTCTATCTTGTTGATACCGCAGGCATACGCCGTAAGAATAAGGTTAATGAGGATTTGGAATTCTACAGCGTAATGCGCTCAATACGAGCCATAGAAAATTCCGACGTCTGCATACTCATGATAGATGCTACCCGCGGCATAGAAGCACAGGACATGAACATCTTCCAACTGATACAAAAGAACAACAAGTCACTGGTGGTGGTGGTAAACAAGTGGGACCTTGTAGAAGACAAGTCGCCTATAGCCATCAAGACCTTTGAGAATGCCATCCGTGAGCGTATGGCACCGTTTGTTGATTTCCCTATCGTCTTCGCCTCCGCACTGACAAAGCAGCGCATCTTCAAGGTACTTGAGACTGCCAAGCAGGTATATCTCAACCGCAAGGTACGTATTGGCACGAGTAAACTCAACGAAGTGATGCTGCCGATTATCGAGGCGACACCGCCACAGTCGGTAAAGGGTAAGTACATCAAAATCAAGTATTGCAACCAGATACCTGACACGCAGATACCAACCTTCGTGTTCTACGCCAATCTGCCGCAGTACGTCAAGGAGCAGTATCGCCGCTTCCTTGAGAACCAGTTGCGCGCCAACTGGGAACTTACAGGCACGCCTATCAACGTGTTTATCAGGCAGAAGTAATTACGATTCAGATATGCAGGAGTTAAGGAGTTAAAACAAATGCTCTTACTGACAGGTAAGCGACTGAAGTCTTAACTCCTTTTTTTGTTTATGCACAACCAATATTAACGTCCATTCGATGAGATAAGAGAAAAAAAAAGTCCACAAACATTTGGTCGTAAGAAAATAATTTCTTAACTTTGCCGTACACAGTCATAATTCAAATATAGTCATTAACCCTTAAAAACACATTTAATTACGAAACAGACAGTGATTGAACGAATTAAGTGCACACGCACGCCGAGGACCTGATCCTCTTTCCGGACGGATATGCAATCCGTCCATGCAAACAAGAATTATTAACCCCGGCGTTGCTGCTCTATTCTACATATATATACATGGACTAACAGTCCTTGTTCTCTCCTTGTCGAAACCGCCAATTTCAAAACATCTGAGGACAAGCGATTTACAAGTTCACGTACCTGTACAGGGCGTGAACTGCTTACGCTTTTCAAGATGTGCGGTGCTTGGCGGTACCTGATAAGGAGGAAAAGCAAATGAGCAGTTCCGCCTTTATTCTTTTTATACCATTATGAAAAACTTATACATTAAGTTATGCCTTTTGGCATTATCAGCATTTTTTGTTCAAAGCCTCCATGCCTACGACTTTGCAGTCGACGGAATATACTACAACATAACATCATCTGCAGATAAAACCGTGAGAGTGACATATAAGTCATATTCTCCTTATTATCCTTATTATTATTATTCTGATTATTCTGGCACAATAGTAATTCCTAACGAAGTGACATACAATTCTATCACATACAATGTCACATCAATTGATCGTTATGCGTTTAGAGACTGCACCAGGCTGACGAGCATCACAATCCCGTCAAGCGTCACCTCTATCGGCTCTTGTGCGTTCTATGGCTGCTCAAAACTGACAAGCGTTACCATACCCTCAAGCGTCACCTCAATCGGCTCTTCTGCGTTCAGTAGGTGCACCGGGCTGACTACTCCAGTTTTCAATTCCTCAATATTCGCATACCTGCCACAAAACTTTTCTGGAGAATATATCATACCAGAAGGTATCAAACAAATAGTAGGTTCTGCGTTCGATAACTGTACAGGGCTGACGAGTGTCACAATCCCATCAAGCGTCACCTCTATAGGCGACTATGCGTTCTATAACTGCTCGGGATTGACCAGCGTGACGATTAGTGGAGATGATGTAAGTATATCGGACTATGCTTTCCCATCCAGTGCAAAAATATATGCAAGAAATCACAGTAAGACCCTGATCCATCTATGGCATGCAACATACAGCAACATTTATGATATTGAAACAAAGACTTACATTGGAATACCTTATCTGGAGTGTACAGAGCAAACTCAGACATCTTTGACTTTCAGAATCAGAAATGAAGTTCCTGGCTATAATTATAGCGTACACTTAGATAATAAAGAATACAAGAAGGATGACGTTTTCTATATCACGGTTACGGGACTGCTCCCTGAAACAAGTTACTCTTACAAGTTATATGCAGACGACATTAGTATAGGTTCTTCTGATTACACATCAACTTCCAGAATATCAAGAAGCATTGGCGCAACAAATATAACGGCATCATCTTTTACCCTAAATGGAACTTGCAAAACAGGCGACGCGGAACTGCAATCA
>CAMNCV010000118.1 GCA_946534585.1 uncultured Prevotellaceae bacterium | reverse complement strand
ACATAGCCCGCTATGCTCCCTTATCAGCTAACATTTTGCCCTCGAAACAAATTCAAAAATCTGACAGTGGGAATTTTTAGAACCCACCTTTATCAAGTTGTATTTGGATGTTTCTTATTTGTTGCTTGCCGTTACGCGCTTTACTCGGCCGGTGAGGGTCTGTGCGCGTGTTACGAGGTTGTAGATAGGACATCCCTTCTCGGTGTCTTCTACAAGCTGGCGGATGGTAGCCTCGTCGCGTGGGCTGCTTACTACCACCTTCATCTTTATATTCGTAGGATAGAGTGGGGTATTCTCAAAACCCTTGCGACCGGCACGCGGGTCCAGTTCTGCGGTGAGCGATACCTTCAGGGTGTCGAGAGGTATCTTATTGCGTGCTGCAGTGCCCTCTGCCACGTGAGTGAAGCAAGAACCGAGCAAACCGATATGTGCCTCCACTGCCGTGGCACCAAGGTCATTACCGCCGAATATCTGTGGATGATCCTGTATTACGCGGTGGTGTCTTACCTGTACCACTGTCACACCTGCTGCAGGGTTGATGAACGCGCTGGGTCCGTCTGGACTCAGGTAGCTGTCGCTCTGCGCCGGCGTAAACTCGTTCTTGCGTGAGTATGGGTAGTCGTAGGCATAGCCACCAAACTTGCTGCGGTCAGGACGCTGTCCGCTCTCACGGAGCTTCTTGTTTCCTTCGCCTTTCTTAATCTCCCACTCGATGAACTCGCGCAAGCCTGGCTGATACGTAGGCGGTATCTCCAGCTGCTCCGGCGTGCGGGTGTATTCTATAGTGGTCTCCACCTTGTTAGCCTGCAGTGAGAACTGATACAGTGGTGAGTTCTTCTCGGCAAGCAGACGCAGTTCCTCGAGCTGTGCGTCAGATGCAGGTGAATCGATGTATATGGTGTAGTCGATGCCCCAGTCACCGATGCTGCGACCAGTCTGCTTTACGTTGACGGCGAGCGAGTCGATTGCGATGCCCTTGATGGCTGCCTGCGTGGCATAGCTGTCGATGATGTCGCCTGCAATGGCAGCTATTACGTGGTCAGGTGTACCTATTCCGAGGTCGAAGCCGCCGTTGTTGTAGCCGCTGTCGTTAAGAAACTGGTGTTCGCGTATGATGACATGGCGTGTGCCGGCGCGCTGCTCAGCCGTTGCAAAGGCCTTGATGGTGATGGGTTGCAGTGCACTGGTAGGAATGGCGAGCCAGTTGTTTACTGCTGTTTTCCTGCGCTTGAGGAAGTCACGGAACGACGGTGCGCTCTTCACAGCCTTCTTATACCATGCAGCATCCGTTATAGCCTTGTTCAGTCGCTGGTCGTTTTGCTGTGCATTGGCAGCTGTTATGGCTGCCAATGCTATTATCGTCAATATTGATTTCTTCATTTATTCTCTTCCTTTATATGGGTTTACTGTTATCGTTGAGCCATCGTAACCGTAGTTCTGCCAGAGGTTAGGGTTAACCTCGCGCTGTGCCTGTGGTATAGGATAGCGATAGTGCTTGAAGTCTATGGTCTGCTTGTTATACTCTGGGTATTCCTTAGCAATCTTAGAGTTTTTGATGGTCTTGACGAGAATCTTCCATCGCTTGAGGTCGAAGAGGTGCTTCTGCTCCAGTGTGAGTTCCCATGAACGCTCCTGAATGATGGCATCGCGGAAACCTTCATAGTCGAGCCCTGCCTCCAGGTCGTGGGGCTGCGCCTCGTTGCTGTTTATGTCCTCGCGGAAAGCACGGCGACGCACCTTGTTGAAGGCATCATAAGCCTCCTGATTTGGCTGTCCGTCGCGCTCGTTGATAGCCTCAGCAAGCAGGAGATATACCTCTGCAAGACGAATAACCTGACGGTTCATGGCGCGGTCAGAGGCACTTGTCTCGGGCGAGTCGTGGTCAATATACTTGTTGAAGCGTGAATATCCAGACTCCTTGATGCCGTCGCCGTCGTTGTCAAAGTAGAAGTGGAAGTAGCTGTTGGCAGAAGGACGCCAGAGCGAGTCGGCTATGGTGACAGCCTTTCGCTGGTCGCCTTCGAGGTATGAGTCACGCAGCTCGTTGTCTGGACCCGGAGCTATATGTGGCAGCGATACGCTGAAGCCTGTAGAGAACGAGCAGTGGCAGAGGTGGTTGTTACCAGAGGCATCGCCTTGACGGGTAGAAGAACCCATATAGAACTGTATGGCGAAGATGCTCTCCTTACCGTTGCGGTTCTTGTTGTTCCAGTTGTCGTAGAAGTCTTCCTCCAGCTGATACTCGCCTGAGTCGATGACCTTCTGTGCATACTGTGCAGAGAGGTCGAAGTACTCATGGCGCTGCGCCTCGGTAAGGTCGTCGTCAACCTGTGCCCATGTGAGATATACCTTTGCCAGTGCGGCATTGGCAGCACCGCGGGTAGCGCGGCCTATGTCGGTAGCGGCATACTCACTGACCTCCGGCAGCAACTCGGCGGCATCCTTAAGGTCGTTTACTATCTGCTGATATACCACCGTCTCTGGCTCACGCACTGCATTGTTGCCCTGACCTACGCGAGTGATTACCGGCACCGGTCCCCATACCTGCACGAGGTAGTAGTGATAGTAAGCACGAAGGAATTTAGCCTCGCCTATGCTTCTCGACGTCACAAGGGCTGATACTCCTGCTGGAGCAGCCTCCAGTCGCTCTATCACGTCGTTGGCGCGTGCTATTGAGGTGTATGCTGCTGACCACAGACGCTCAAGGTAAGAGTTAGTGCCGTCCCACTTGAGCAGTCCGAGCATACCGCCTCCACCGTTAGGGTTCTCGCCCGACACGGTAGTCTCTGATGGCAGGTCGGTAAGATACATGTATGTAGTGGCAAGCTCTATGTCGCTGGCATATATGGCATTGACGAGAGCCTTGGCATCGGCATCTGTCTTTGGCAGACTGCTCTCTGAGAGTTTACTCGGATCGCCTTGGTCAAGGGATTCACAAGAGCTGAACACCGCAGCTGCAAGCAGCAGCAGCACGAGCGTCAGCACATGGATGGAATAGAATTTCAAAAGTGTCTTTTGTAGTTTGTCGTTTGTTTTCTTCATGTTGTTGTCTCCTTTCTTTTTATTCATTATTCATAATTGCCATCCAGATGGATAATTATGAATTAAGCATTACGAATTGTTTTTCTGAATGCAAAATTACTCAGTTTTCTCCATCTACACAATACCGCTTTTACGGCATATTGCATACCAAGCATTAGGTATTTCGTTGTTTTTGCTTCGTAATTGGAGGAAAATTATTAACTTTGCACTTGCAAATCAAAGACGTGCGCCATTCTTACGAATGACACGCACTATTTGCTTCGTACGAAAAAGCACTTGCAAATCAAAGACGTGCGCCATTCTTACGAATGACACGTACTATTTGCTTCGTGCGAAAAAGCACTTGCAAATCAAAGACAGGCGCCATTCTTATGAATGACACGCACTATTTGCTTCGTACGAAAAAGCACTTGCAAATCAAAGACAGGCTAATATAATAATGGCAATACAAGACGCAATATTTCGCAGGGCAGAACTGCTTTTGGGCAACGAGGCTATGAAAAGCATAGCTCGCAAACGTGTGATAATCTTCGGTGTGGGCGGAGTAGGTTCGTGGTGCGCCGAGAGTTTGGTGCGCAGCGGTATCAGGGAGTTGACGATTGTTGACTCTGACCGTGTGTGTATCACTAACGTCAACCGCCAGTTGATGGCTACGACAAAGACCATCGGAGAGGTGAAGGTGGATGCCTTGCGTGAGCGACTGCTTGCCATCAACCCTGCTGCTGAGGTCAATGCCCTTCAGAAGGTTTTCTCTCAGGAAACAGCCGACGAGTTTGCTCTCGACACCTACGACTATATTATTGATGCTATCGACTCACTGAAGGATAAGGCTCTGCTCATTATCATGGCCTGCAAGACAAAGGCCCGACTGTTTTCTTCAATGGGTGCAGCACTGAAACTGGATCCCACACGCATCCGTGTAGCTGAGTTTTGGAAGGTACAGGGCGACCCGCTGGCGCGAGCCTTGCGAAAAAAGTTTAAGAGCCAGAAAGTGTTTCCGGCGCATAAGTTCCTCTGCGTATATAGCGACGAATTGCTTCAAAACCGTGGCAAGAACGCCACCTGCGGGACGGAGCAGTGTATGTGTCCCAAGGCAACGAACGGCCCTGGCGACCCAACTCTGCTAAATCACGAATGGTGTTCGTCGAAAGCGCAGATTAACGGTACGCTGGCTCATATCACCGCAATATTCGGTTTTATGCTTGCCGGACTGGTAATACAAGATGCGCAGCGGCTGGAGGAGTAAAGGTGTACGAGGTATTTTACTGCGGTTTCCTTGCGATAGAAATCACGAAAGTAATTTTTGCCCTGAAATAGCGCACATTTTTACAATTCCACTAACATCCTGACGCTATGCAGTTTACGTAAAAACATAGTATCGTCAGTATCACATCATTTCGTAATCAGATAGCTTTTACGCTGTAATCAGATAGCTTTTACCCACCAATCATTATCTGATTACAAGGTAAAAGAAGTGTTTTAGCACGGTAAAAACTATCTTTTTACCACAGAAGAGCCCTCAGAATAACATCAGATGATGTCACACTGAGGGCTTTTTAACATTCATTCACTCCTATTCCAGCGCAGGAATCCATGCGCCATTTGTTCACAATTTTAATATGAGAACTTCACGCCGAAGGTGAAGGTGCGAGCTGATGGATAGCTGTTGCTGCCAGTGAACTCTGGATCATAACCCTTGTATGGGGTAATGGTGAAGAGGTTCTGTGCAGAAGCATAGAGGTACAGTCCGAGTTTCTGACCGTTCTTCAGGCGTGGCTGAAAGTTGTAGCCTACCTGAATGTCCTTCAGACGGAGGTAGCTTGCACTCTCAATGTAGCGGCTGTCGAGATACAGTGTTGCTACTGATGATACGTAAGCACGTGGTATGTCAGTGTTAGGATTGTCAACAGTCCAACGGTTGAGCAGCGCGGTAGAACCGTTGTACGCAATGTTTGGTGTCTCAAGAGCCTGACGCAGGCTGTTGTAAGCCTTATTGCCATATACGCCCTGGAAATTGAATGAGAAGTCCCACTGCTTGTAACGCAACTGTGAACCGAAGCCGTAAGTGAACTTAGGCTGTGTAGAGCCGAGCACCACGCGGTCATTCTCCTGATCTACTTCACCGTCGTCATCCTGGTCAACATACTTCACGTCGCCGTATTCTACGGTTGGCTTTGAAGATGGCTTGGCAATAGTGCTGAGGTCTTCGCCAAGCTGTGCAATACCATCATACTCCCATCCATAGTATGTTCCGAGAGCCTCACCTACGCGGATGATAGTGTTACCGCTGATGATTTCATTCTGTGTGCCACCGAGGTTTGTAACTTTGTTTTTGTTGTGTGCAATGTTTGCATTGGCGCTCCAGAGGAGGTCCTTTGACTGATAGATAGTGCCGTTGACAGCGAACTCTATACCATCGTTGGTTACGTTACCGATGTTCTGCAACTGACTTGAGAAACCTGTGGTCTGCTCTACTGGTATTGAAAGCAGCAGGTCAGAGGTCTTCTTATGATAGTAGTCGATTACGAAGCCCAGGCGACCCTTGAAGAGGTTGATGTCAAGACCGAGGTCGAATGATGTAGTGCTCTCCCACTTCAGGTCATCATTGCCCAGTGATGAGCGGTAGTATGCCAGCTGCTTTACTCCACCTACGAAGTAGTGCGTGGCACCATAGTCTGATGAGAACTGATAGTTACCAATCTCCTGGTTACCTACCGTACCGATGCTTGCACGGAACTTCAGGTCTTCGAGCCATTTCTTGTTCTTGAGGAACTTCTCCTCGTTTACGTTCCATGAGAAACCTACTGATGGGAACCAACCCCACTTGTGATTCTTGGCAAATCGGCTTGATGCGTCACCACGCAGAGTGGCTGTGAGGTGATAGCGGTCAAGGAGTGAGTAGTTGACACGTCCGAGTACAGAATAGAGCGATGATGTAGCAAAGCTTGAGTTTGTCTCTACGAAGGTAGAGCCTGACTGCAGGCTGTGATAGCCAAGGTTCTCATTAGCATAGTATGCGGTAGAAGCATTGAGTCCTTCGCTCTTCTCCTGCTGATAGGTGTAACCTGCAAGGGCCTCTATTTCATGTATGCCACCAAACTTCTTACCGTATGTCAGCGTAGCCTCGAACTGGTCGCTCTCCCAACGCTTCGTACCTATGTCGCCATAACCCTGTGATGAGAAGCCTACCTGTGTCTCTTCTCCACCGAAAAGGTTCTGACGTGTATTGATGATGTTGGCAGAAGCCTGTGTGCGAAGGCGCAGTCCAGGAATAATCTCCCACTGTGCGAAACCTGACAAGAGTATGTTGTCAACCTTTGTCTCTGTCTGGAGGTTGTAAATGTCGGCTATTGGGTTTACTGTAACGTCGTCGCGTACGAAGTCGCCCTTCTCAAATGGGTTGGCATAGTTCCATGAACCGTCAGCATTGTATATAGGCACTGCCGGAGTGGTGCGGATAACCTTATCAATTACGCCACTGAAACCTGATGCCGTACCACGGAAACCGTAAGCACCGGTACGTGTTGACTTGGTGAAGTTAGATCTTACGCCTACTGTGAGGTTCTTCAGAATGTCGCGCTCATAGTTGAAGCGTGCACCGAGACGGGTGAAGTCTGAGTTATGGATAATACCATCCTGGCTGATGTAGTTGGCAGAGAGAAGGAAACGCTCCTTCTCTGAACCACCGCTTACAGAAAGCTGGTGCTCGTGGGTTACGGCAGTGCGGAAGAGTGCATCCTGCCAGTCGGTGCCTGCACCCCATGACCTTACAACGTCTTCTGTCACACCTGCGGCAGCCTTCTGTGCGTCGGTAGCAAGCTCAAGGTAGAGGTCGCCCCACTGCTGAGCGTTGAGAAGGTCAAGTTTCTTGCTTACTGATGAAATGCCGAGTGAGTATCCATAGTCAACATTCACCTTGCCCTTCTTACCGTTCTTGGTGGTCACGATGATTACACCGTTGGCACCACGAGAACCATAGATGGCAGATGCAGATACGTCCTTCAGAATCTCTATTGACTCAATGTCGGCAGGGTTGATAGAGGCGATAGGGTTAAAGCCGCCGCCAGCCTGACTGTTACCTGTGCTTGCTGCACTGGTGCTATTGTAGATGAGCACACCGTCAATTACGTAGAGAGGTTCGTTACCTGCAGTGATTGAGTTACCACCACGTATGCGGATGCTGCTTGATGCACCTGGCTGACCTGATGCTGATGATACTGAGAGGCCTGCAACGGTTCCGCCCAGTGCCTTATCAAGTGATACCACGTTCTGCAATACCTCATCAGGATTGATTGATGCCACCGAACCAGTGAGCTTCTTACGCTGCTGTGTGCCGTAGCCTACCACTACGACCTCGTTGAGCGAGTTGCCGCTGGCACCGAGTGCTATCTCTATCGACTCGTCGGCGTCATATACATCAACCTCCTGTGTGCGATAACCTATATACTGCACGCTGAGCGTCAAGGGCAGTTCCACCTTGGTCTGCAGAGTGAAGTTGCCGTTGATGTCGGTAACAGTACCGAGTTCTTTTGAATTTTTCGGCACCACAGAGGCACCAATGAGACCCTCGCCCGTCACGGCGTCAACGATGCGTCCGGTAAGGGTAGTCTGCGCCAGCGACGTCAGTGCAGCCGCTACAGCGAAAAAAAATGTAAGTAATCCTTTCTTCATAATCCTGATACTATTCTTTTTTTAGGTTGTGGTGTATAAGGTTATGAGGTCCAGGGTGAGACTATATGCCTCGCCTTATAACCTCACAACAAATAAAATTATATATATATATCCTTATTTCTCCCCTTTTTCCCTTATCAGCAGCAATAGTGTAGCTGCCCTCTTCTCTCATCTCTCATCCCTCTTCCCTTGTAGGCTGCGACGTTGTCACAGCCCTCCCCCAAAAATCACAGGCAAGAGAGGAGGACCGCGTCCTGAGTACGCTCAAGCTGTGCTGTCTGCTCTTTCTGTGAGAGGTTGAGCAGGCCGTACTCATGGGCATACTTGGTGCCTTCGGTAAGAATCCAGTGTACAAAGTCGTTCTGCCGTGTATCAGCATGGTTGTAAGCCAAACCGAGGTTGCCTACTGGTATCTCCTTGAACTCCTCTTGCTCAAGCAGTGAGATTATCTCATCGAGATTGCCCTGATGGAACACCTGACGTCCCTGCTTGTCGAGATCGAGTGGAACGATAGCCAGATTGCCTGCAAGTTTGCGGCTCTTGAGGTCATACACGTTAGAGAGAGCGTTGATGGTTACGCCCAATGGGTCACGACTGATGGCGATATTGAGGAAGCTGTCATCGCCAGAAATCTTCTTGCCCTTGTAGTTGGTAGCATCTTGGTTGAAGCGTGAAGCGTAAGCGCGTGCCACTGACTGCTGGCTGTTACCAGTGTAGATATGAACTGCCTTCTCTGCTTTGCTCTCCTTATGCTCTTCGTCTGCAAACTCGTCTTTTAAGAAGAAGAGGTTGCGCAACTGCTTTGCATTGAGATGTGACGACTGCAGGAGCTGCTCGGCATCAGAGCCACTGGCGGTTACAGGCACTACGGCATAGCGTGCTATGTTGATGTCGCCACCCTCGGCAGTAAACTGCAGCGTGTGAGCTGCATCCTCAGTCTTGCCCTTTACTATCTCGATATTGGCATCGGGGTGCTGCTTGGTGTATTCAGAAACGAGTTTCTCTACCAACGGACGAGCAAAGCCTGGAGCCTTAACTGAGATTTTCTCTGACTGTGCCAGAAGTGTGCTGGCGTTAATGAGTAGTGCTGATATTATGTATAGTGATTTTTTCATTGTTATTGTTCCTTTCTTTCGAGTTATGGTTTGTTTATGACTTGCGTTTGCATTGTGCGTTTTTAATTTCTATATCTCCTTTCATATTCATATTGATGTGTCTATTCAAGCTGCCTGACGGCAACACATTCGCATCATCTGCTTAGTATTCATTTTCTGTGTCATCATTCTTGCAGTAAATTTTGTTGTCATAATTAAACATCTTTGATTTCTGAGTGCAAAATTACTACATTTCCCCCATCCCCGAAATCCCACTTGTGCGGTATTTTATATACCAAACATTTGGTATATATTACATTAACATCAAGAAACACAACCACTTACACTACAATCTTTTTTTTCTAATCATTACCAGTTCCAGTGCTTTAATTCATAGAAGTCAAAACCTAAACACTGTATTGAAATACACATTCCTGCCCTTCTGCGGTATATGGTTCCAGTCAGAATAGGTGGAATAGTAGCGATTGAATATATTTTCCGCACCCAGACGCAAATCAACCAGCACACGACCTAACAACAAGCGATAATCAAAGTCAACATTCCAAACTGCATAACCAGGCGTTGACGTCTCACCGTACTTCTCACTGTAATTGCTGTTGCGAGCGGCCATACGCACACCAAGGCCTGCCGTAAGCGATTTATAGGAATAACGCACATTACCATTATAGGTAAGGGGCGCAATAAGTGGCAAGCGTGAGCCTGTGTTCTCCTTGCCATAGCTGTAAACCAAACGATTATCCACACTAAGCGAAGCGATAGGATGCAAAACCAAAGAAAGCGTGGAATTGACGATACATGCACTTCGCAAATTCTGGTAAACCTTTACTCCAGCAGCACCGATAGTCATTGCCGACAAACGACTGTCTGGTAATCCGATTATGTAATCAGAGAAGAAGAAGGCGTCAGTCTCCGCCTTTACCTCCACAGTGCGTCCTTTCCACTCCACAGACAAGTTAGCCTCAGCGGCCTTTTCATTGCGCAGGTGAGGATTGCCTATATAATCATACAAGTCAAAGGTATTGTTGAGGAAATATCCGTATGCCTCAGTAACCGTAGGCGTACGTGAACCGTAGCCCGTACCAAGCGTAAAGCGCCAGCCACGTATCTCATAGGCATAGCTCGCGGCAATGCGTCCCGATAGTTGAGAGTCACTGCTACTGGCTTGTGGAAAGTAAATAGTCAGAGCCTTGAAGCCCTCATCGTTGCAAATGTGACGATGCTGCCATGACAGCTTTGCCGACAATCTGAGATTGTGATGTTCACCCAAAGCAAGGTCGTCAGTAAACGAAAAGCCAGTATTGAACGTGTGGACATCAGGCCACGTAAGCATATACATAGGTTTCGCCCCTGACACATACATGGTCATGTCTGCAAAGAGGGTGTTGTAATAAACATCATAATTCAACTGATAGCGATTACCGCCCAGCGTACCCTCCAACAGACTATAAAGCCCTGCAGTCTTGCTTCGCCCTGGCATATCCATGTGTATAACAACGTCAGGCCGCGTAGTGTCATCCATGTTGTGCAAGATGTGATTATAATAAGCCTTCGTCTCCCACCTGTTGAGGATACTGCCTATATTCTCACGGCGGAACGACAGCGAAGTGATAAAGCCCGTGGCATCCTTCACATCCATGGTAAGGGCAGGATAGCCCACATCAAAGGCACGGTCGAAAATCACCGTACCCTCGAAGATATGGTCGAGACGTGGCTGAAAACCCACATTGACAAAAGCGTTAAACTTATGAAACTGCGAGTACTCCACTTCCTCACCACCTGCCCTGTAGTTGCCAGCACCTCTGTAGTATGCGCCAAAGTTGGAATAGAAACGTGACGAGGAGAAGGCAGCATCCGCACCTGTCACAAACAGATTACCATTGGATTCATATCCTGCACTTAGGTTGTACTCTGATGGTTGGGCAGAGAAGCCCACCTTGCGCAACTTCAAGTCTATCGAACCACCTATGTTGCCCGTAGCCTGTGGATTGCCGTCAAGACCTCCGTCAAGGCTGATACGCTGTAAGTTGCCGCTTTCAACGTATGATGTCACGGGATCCATTCTGTCCGTGCAAGCATAGAATATCTTCATGCCATCAATGGTGGTAGAGAGACGTTCGGTCTGCATGCCATTAACCACAGGTTCCCATGCGTATGAGCCCCGACGTACTACATCTACCTTATTCAAAGCGCGTATATGCTCATCTATCGAGGCAAGTCTTCCTTTCCGCACAGCCTTGCTACCAGGATTTGCGAAAGATGAAACGACCACCTCATCGATGGTCGTT
Organism: uncultured Prevotellaceae bacterium; assembly: GCA_946534585.1. Taxonomy (GTDB): domain Bacteria; phylum Bacteroidota; class Bacteroidia; order Bacteroidales; family Bacteroidaceae; genus Prevotella. The sequence goes on along the minus strand of CAMNCV010000118.1, from coordinate 21,107 downwards.
TCCTTCATAACTGTGTCTGCTGGATTATACAATCCGAATACAATAGCCAATGTTATCATTCATTCTCCTTTCTCTTTGAAGGTTTATCTCGTTACCGTCCAGTAGAGGTCGCTGAGTCCCTCACCACCTGCCACGGTGTTGCCCTCTGCATCCTTAACGTGCAGGTGGATGTCCCACGTGCCAGTCATAGAAAGATTAAGCGTACCCTGATAAGAGCCGTCATCCTGCAGCGTCAGCGACACGTTGCCCGGAGACGTATGGTTGCCCATGTCAGGCATAGTGGGGTATATCTCTATCGTAAACGTATCATCGGCAAGGGCATAAGGCTGCGACTTATCCGAACCACGTTTTGACACGTAGGCCTTTATCGTGTTAGAACCAACCTGTAAGTCAAGTGGATTTACGAGTGACAAATAATATACTTCGCTGCCTATCTTGAACGATTTCAGCCAGTTCTGCTCTTCTGTCAAGGCTTCTACCGTAACAATAGTAGCACCGTGGTCAACGCTCTTTCCACCTGTAGAAGCACTATAGGATAACTCCCAATATCCACTCTCGCCGCTATTCATCAGAAACGATACCCATGCCTTACGGACTGCAGGGAAGGTGGCATCGTAGAGTGTAGCCTCCGTCTGTGCCGGAGCAGAATGGGTCATTCCCATGCTGGTCATCGTCATCAATGGTCTGACACCTGTGACGGTGAAGTCACGCACGTAACCTCCATTGGATAGTTTCGTCAATGAGAAGAACAACTCGTTGTAACCAACGTGAAAATTACCGTTAGCGGAATAAACACGCAACTCATACGCTTCGTCAATCGTATCACGCAGTGTTTCTATCTCTTTCACATAGCCGTTATTAAGGAAAGCGTACGCAAGAAAAGTCTCCTCTGCATTACAACATTCCTCATCCTGCTCTTTGGGTATGGTTATCGTGGTTACATACGCATCATTATCGTTGCCAGAGCAACTACCAAGCGTAATGATGAAAAGCAGCAAACCAATAAAATACAATCTTTCTTCCTTTTTCATGTCTTTCCCCTTTCTTTTTGGTTATTATTTAATCTGTCTCTACATACAGACTACTTGAATTGGATGCAAAGTTACTAACATTTCAACACTTGCACAATACTCTTTTTACGGCATATCACATACCATGTATTGGGTATTTCACACCATAAAACAAAGATAAACAGAGGTTTACTCAATTTCTCAAATATAAAACTCGGAAGAGTCGAGTAATCCTGCACGCAGAGCATAGCGTGTTACGTCGTGAGCCGTGTTGACGCCGAGCTTACGGAAGATATTCTTACGGTGAGTGTTCACTGTATGCACGCTCAGCACACGCTCCATAGCAATTTCCTTTGATGACTTCCCCTGGGCTATCAGTATCGTTATTTCCTGTTCGGTAGCCGTGAGGTTCTCACGCTCCTTTGCTATGTTTCCAGCCATCAGAGTCAGTTCAAGGGTTCTGTTGCTGACGTGCCGCTCGCCGCGCATGGCAGCACGCAAAGCACTGCGAATCTCAGAGACTGGATCATCCTTAAACACCACGCTGAACGATTGGGAGTTATACATCACGCGACTGACGATGTCTGGCGTAAGATTGTCTGAAAGCAATATCCAACGAGAACTACTGAAACGCTCACTGAGTATTATCAGTTGCTCAGCATTGACGAAGTCCATCAGCTCAAAGTCTAATATCACCACGCTATCCGAATGCTCCTTGAGCATTCCGATAAGTCCTATACGATTTGATACTCTAAGCGTCGTATTGTCCTCATTTTCTGCAATCAAACTCTGCATCGCATACGACGTTAATTCCTGATTGTCTGCCAAAATAAATGTGTTCATAATCGTTTGCTTTTGTATAATATTACCTTTTCAAACTGCAAAGTTAATAATTACGCACTGATTATCCAATAATATCAAGAAATACAGAAAATCTTTCTTTTTCCGTACACCATCGTAGTTATTTTATTTAACACACGGCAAAAAGATAATTGCTATGCAGTAGAAATTGTACCACATAGCAATTACTTATTTATATCATGAAGTTATCAGAACGTAAACTTCACACCTGCCATGAGCCAGAAGCTAGGCTGGAGGACATTGCCCAGGTCATAATAACGGTATGACGTGAGGTTATTGAGCGAAAGGCTCAGAGAATAGTGCGGTGCTGTCCAGCGAAGTTTCAAATCGAGTATGCCGTATGGATGGTAAGGACGTATTTCGCCTGTTGACTTGGCATTCTCATACACCATGTAAGACCCCATACGTTGCTGCCAACGGAATGACCATGAGGCAGAGAGACGAGACACTATGCGATGGTCGATGGATGCAATAAACTTATGACGCAGGTACTCCATGGCATAGTTTGACTTGAAAACGTAGGTATCGTCATGGCGCGTCTGGGTAATATAGGCATAATTAAGTTTAATCTCTGTAACAGGAGAATTAAGCCACACGGCGCAGGGACGGAATGTAGCGTTAAGCTCTGCACCATAGTTGTCCAGGCGGAAGTTTGCCGAGTGATACACATCTTCTGCCGAATACATGACCCAGTCAATCATATCCGTACCATGGTCATAGAAAAAAGATGCCCTGAGGCTATAGGCTGGAGCATCATAATCAGCGGCAAAGCGCAGGGACTGCGTACGCTCTGGCTTCAAACCAACATTGCCTTGCTGTGTTGGCGACTTATAAAACAAGTCGGTAAAGGTAGGCATACGGAATGCCATGTTCCACGAAGCAGTCAGTTTCCACTTATCTGCAGGGCGATAACTGAGGTCTATTCCAGGATAGAAACGATAGTCACTGCTATAACCCGTATTGCGGTTTGCCACTATTCCCAACGAGGCTGTGAAGTTACGGAGAAGCACGTTATGCTCAAGGAAAAGATTGAAATCAGTACGTTTACACCTTTTATTATAGTATATGCCGTCGTGTCGAGGTACACTGACGAAGTCATCCTCACCAAGCGGGCTGCCGAGATTGGTTGAATATATAATCTCTTTGCGTATCTCTGCGCCAAAAGACGAGCGCCCTAACTGCCACTCAGCACTCAGGTTTGCGGATGCTCCAAACACATCATTGCGATGAAAATTCTCGCCTATCGCCGTATTGCGGATGAGCTGGAAGTGGTCATAGTTGCGGTTCCAGTATGGCTGAATACGCAGTTGCAGTAAGCCGAGATGCAGGTCTGCACCAATGGAAGCAAACAATCTGGCATTGCTCTCATACTGATTGGGATAGGCAGCGGAATAGAATGTGTTGGCCCCATAGCGCTTTGTTGACAGACCAAACTGCCACGAGAGTTCTCCGCTGCGATCTTCCAAGGAAGGAAAGAGTTTCCGGACAAGTCCATCAAGCGACGCACGGCTTTGATAGAAGCCTTGCGACTGTCGGAAATAGCTATTTGATGTTCCGCCGTCGCTCTGCCGATATGACATAGAAACGCTGCCTCTACCCTTGCAACACGAAGGAAAAGCTACACGCGCCGTACCGCCAAAGGTGCCGTAGCTTCCTCCCTCTACGCCTACAAGCACTGGTGCTTTGCGTTCGGCATCCGCAGCGCAGAAGGAGCCTGAAGGCGAGGTGACGATGTTTATCGCACCATTGAAAGCCGATGCGCCAAACACACGTGCAGCAGCCCCCTGCACTATTTCTATGCGCTGAATATCGTCAAGAGAAACGGGGAAATCGGCACTGAGGTGTCCTGTCTGCGGATTGCTAATGTTGACACCATTAAGAAGAATAGCAATCTGGTCGAAAGTGCCTCCACCTATTGAAATGTCCGTCTGTACACCAAAGCCACCGCGCTGACGGACATCCACGCCCGTGGCTAATTTCAAAACGTCGTTTACAGTCTCTGCCGCCGCACGTTGAATTTCCTCGCGCGTGATTACAGAGACAATCTTTGCTGCTTCGCTCTGCGTGAGCGGAGTTCGCGAGCCTGTGACCACGACCTCGTCGAGCCTCAGTTCCTGACGCTGCATGGTATCATCGGCACGCTCTTTGTCAACACTAACGCCCTCAGCCTTTGCATGAGTGAGGGTAGCGACAGTGAGAGTACCGACAAGCACCTCGCGTCCAAGCACAGAGAAAAGGGCATAGCCTTTTCTTGAGAAATGCTTGAAACGCAGGCTGCTGCGCCTGGTTTGCATCATTGTCTTTTTCATTTGTTTTGTTATATGTATAAATAATGTAGGGGACTTTCCCCTACTCTTTTCTTTTCAACTTATCTGTGCCCAGTCCACATCATTGCCACGGAGTTGCCTTAGCCTGTTCCAGAGCATAGCATATTGCGGCGAGTTACACTCAGGGTCGCTGTCAATAATCTTCTGTGCCTCGTTGCGCGCCATCTGAACGAGTTGTCCGTCCTGCGCTATATTGGCTATCTTCAGGTCAAAGGCCATACCACTTTGCTGCGTACCCTCAAGGTCGCCGGGACCTCTCAGTTTCAAATCAGCCTCAGCTATGCGGAAGCCATCATTGGTCTCACACATTATATCAATGCGCTTTCTCGTTTCTGCCGATAGCTCATAGCCCGTGACCAGTATGCAGTAAGACTGGTCGGCACCACGACCTACACGACCACGCAACTGATGCAACTGCGACAGTCCGAAGCGCTGTGCATCCATTATCACCATTACGCTGGCATTAGGCACGTTTACTCCTACCTCTATCACCGTTGTAGCCACAAGCATCTGCGTCTCGCCACGTGCAAAACGTTGCATCTCCACTTCCTTCTCCGCAGGCTTCATCTTGCCATGAACCATGCTCATCTGATACTCAGGGAATACGCTCTGCAGGTGAGCATAGCCATCTTCCAGATTTTTCAGGTCCATCTTCTCGCTCTCCTTGATAAGCGGAAATACCACATATACCTGCCTACCCGATGCCACCTCGCGCCTTATGCCGTTATAGAGAGTTACTGTCTGCTTATCAAACTTATGCAGAGTCTGGATAGGTTTGCGTCCTGGAGGCAGTTCGTCAATCACGCTTACATCCAAATCACCATATATCGTCATGGCAAGCGTACGCGGAATTGGTGTGGCAGTCATGACGAGTATATGAGGGGGATTATCATTCTTCGCCCAAAGTTTCGCACGTTGTGCAACGCCGAAACGATGTTGCTCGTCAATAACGGCCAGTCCAAGGTTATCAAACCTCACGGTATCCTCTATCACTGCGTGAGTACCCACAAGAATATTGACGTCACCAGTCACAAGTCCATCGAGTACTTCCTTACGTCGTTTGCCCTTCACGATGCCCGTAAGCAGTTCTACACGCACTGGCATATCACGCAGAAACTGTCGTATAGTGGCAAGGTGTTGCTCGGCAAGTATCTCCGTAGGAGCCATCATTACGGCTTGAAAGCCATTATCCACAGCAATAAGCATCGCCATGAGAGCCACGAGTGTCTTGCCCGACCCAACGTCGCCCTGTACCAATCGGTTCATCTGCCGACCGGTATTCATGTCATGCTGTATCTCGTGCATTACACGTTTCTGCGCTCCAGTCAACTCAAACGGCAGGTTATGGGCATAGAAATCATGGAACACCGCACCTACCTTCGGTAGCACATAGCCACGATACTTCCTACGATTGTTTGAGGCATAGCGTAGTATGTTCAACTGAACATAGAACAGTTCTTCAAACTTCAGTCTCTCGCGAGCCTTCTGCATCTCGCGCTGCGAATGAGGATAATGCACGCCTCGCATGGCTTCATCACGACTGACGAGATGTAATGGCTTCGTGATATAATCAGGAAGGGTTTCATCCAGTGGGGGAAGTTTCGTGAGCAGGGTTTTCATTATGCGCTCCATGGTGCGCGAGGTGATGCCTGCCTTCTTCATGCGCTCAGTAGTGACATAGTATGGTTGCATACCCATCTCGTTGAGCTGAAGCGATGAAGCATCGTCAATGTCGGGATGGCTCATCTGGGCACGGCCGTTAAAAGCACCTGGCTTGCCGAATACTATATATTCCACTCCCACCTTATACGTCTTCTGTATCCACTGCACAGCGGAGAACCACACTAAATCCATCACGCCTGTGCCATCGGAAAAATGTGCCACCAAACGCTTCTTGCGCGGTCCCATGTCAAACTCTTCAAACGACAATATCCTACCTTTCAACTGTACAAAAGGCATATCAAGCGACAGTTCCCTTACCGTATATATACGCGTACGGTCAACATATTTATACGGATAATACTCAAGCAGACCACCGTAATTAGTGATACCAAGTTCCTTTTCCAGTATCTGTTTGCGCTGTGGCCCCACACCTTGCAGATACATTATGTCTTGCTTAAGTATATTGTTCATTGCAATGCAAAGGTAATGATTTTCTCGTAATTACGAAAGTAATTTCAAGAGAAAAAGCCATACATACGCATTTTAAGGTCTGCTCTTTTGTTATTTTTCATGTAAAAATATGTGATTATTTCAAAAAAAAGGTGTAACTTTGCACACACAAATCACAGACGTACGCCTGCCAGAGGGGCAACAAGTACTGTTTGTATATGCGAAGAAGCAAGATCTTATGAACTATCAATACTTAAACAACATAAAATTCCCTTCCGACTTGAGGCTATTGCCCGTAGATGCGCTGCCTAAGGTTTGTGAGGAACTACGTGACGACATAGTCAAGGAATTGTCGGTAAATCCTGGTCATCTGGCTTCCAGCCTTGGTGTCACCGAACTTACCGTAGCTCTGCATTACGTATATAACACGCCAGAAGACCGCATCGTGTGGGACGTTGGCCACCAAGCCTACGGTCACAAGATACTGACAGGTCGCCGCGAACTATTCTCTACCAACCGCAAGCTCGGCGGGCTTCACCCCTTCCCTACCCCTGACGAAAGTGAATATGACACATTCACCTGTGGTCATGCCTCCAACAGTATCTCGGCAGCACTGGGAATGGCTGTGGCGCAGAAGCAGAAGAAAGTGGTGGCTGTCATTGGCGATGGTTCGATGAGCGGAGGACTGGCCTTCGAAGGACTGAACAATGCAGCTTCTTCGCCCAACGACCTGCTTATCATTCTCAACGACAACAACATGTCCATCGACCGAAGTGTGGGCGGCATGAAGAAATACCTGCTTTCGCTGAATACCAACGAGAGCTACAACCGCTGGCGCGACCGTGCGGCACGCTGGTTGCGAAGCCATGGTATGCTGAGCGAAAACCGCAGGCGCAAAACCATAAGGCTGAGCAATGCCGTAAAGTCAGCACTGTCACCTCAGGCCAATATATTCGAGGGTATGGACATAAGGTATTTCGGACCGGTTGACGGTCACAACGTGGCAGAACTGGTACGTGTGCTCCGTCAACTGAAAGACATGAAAGGTCCGAAGTTGCTACATATACACACTATCAAGGGAAAAGGCTACGAACCTGCAGAGAAGGCTGCCACGATATGGCACGCTCCTGGTAAGTTTGACCCCGAGACGGGCGAGCGACAGAAGGTGGACACTTCCAATATGCCACCGAAATATCAGGATGTCTTCGGAGAGACTCTCGTAGAACTGGCCCGGCAGAACCCACGCATCATGGGCGTAACGCCTGCCATGCCTACGGGGTGCAGCATGAATAAGCTTATGGCTGCCATGCCTGAGCGCGCCTTCGATGTCGGCATTGCCGAGGGACATGCTGTTACCTTCTCTGGTGGAATGGCAAAGGAGGGTCTAATTCCTTTCTGCAACATATATAGTGCGTTTGCTCAGCGTGCCTACGACAATATCATTCACGATGTGGCCATAGGTCGCCTGAACGTAGTTTTCTGCTTCGACCGCGCCGGCATCGTCGGTGAAGACGGTGCTACGCACCATGGAGCGTTCGACCTTGCAGCCCTGCGGCCTGTGCCTAACCTTACTATATGTGCACCTATGAATGAGCACGAACTGCGCCGCATGATGTTTACTGCGCAACAGCAAGACATGGGACCTTTCGTCATTCGTTATCCGCGAGGACGCGGCGTGTTGACCGACTGGCGCTGTGCGTTGGAACCTCTGCCCATAGGAAAGGGACGTTGCTTAAAGGAGGGTACTGAGGTTGCAGTGTTGTCGATTGGCCATATCGGCAACAATGTTACCAAAGCCATAGAAGGTTTGTCGGTTGCTCACTACGACATGCGCTTCCTGAAGCCTATTGACACAGAAATACTGGATTACGTTGGCAGCAACTTCAAGCGCGTAATAACGGTGGAAGACGGGGTGCGCGACGGTGGTTTGGGTTCTGCAGTGGTGGAGTATTTCGCTGACCACGGCTATACGCCGCGGGTCACACGCCTTGGTATGCCAACGACCGAGTTCGTGGAGCATGGTACTGTGGCCGAACTTCAACATATCGTAGGAATAGATGCCGAGGGAATAAGAAAATGTATTATGAATCATGAATATGAATTGACATGAAGATTATCATCGCAGGTGCATACGCCATAGGCAACTACCTTGCTTCGCTGCTTAACCGCACGAACGAGGACATAACAATCATCGACGATAACGATGAGGCGCTTGACAGCATCAACTCTGACCTTGATGTGCTCACCATGCACGCTTCGCCCGTCAGCATAAAGGCTTTGCGCGAGATTGACACCTCTCACGCTGATTTGTTTATTGCCGTGACGCTGAATCAGGAGGTGAACGTCACGTCATGCGCCTTGGCAAAGTCGCTTGGTGCTAAGCACACGGTGGCACGAGTTGAGGAATATGAATATGCAAAGCCTAAGAACAAGGATGTACTCAAGCGCATGGGCATCGACTCTATCATCTACCCTGAATTGCTTGCCGCACAAGACATCATCAATGGTCTGAAGATGTCGTGGGTCAGACAGCGATGGGACGTACACGATGGTGCACTCGTCATGCTCGGTATCAAACTACGCGAGAAATGTCAGATTCTGAACAAACCTCTGAAAGACCTTATCGGTCCTGACGACCCTTACCACATCGTGGCTATCAAGCGTGGCAACGAAACGATAATTCCTGGTGGTAACGATATGCTACTGCTGCATGACATGGCTTATTTCATGACAAAGAAAGAGTATATCCCGCTCGTCAGGCAGATTGTGGGCAAAGAGGACTATGCCGACGTGCGCAATGTGATGATAATGGGCGGTGGCAAGACTGCAGTGCGCACGGCTCACATCATGCCAGAATACATGAAGTACAAGATTATAGAGATTAACCCCACGCGCTGCGAGCAACTCAACGAGTTGTTGCCACGCACGGCTGACTACGTAATCAACGGTGATGCCCGCGACACATCGCTATTGAATGAGGAGGGCATACGCAGCACTCAGGCTTTCGTAGCACTGACTGGCAGCAGCGAGGCTAACATTCTGGCTTGCCTTACAGCAAAACGCTATGGTGTGCGCAAGACCGTGGCTGTGGTTGAGAATATTGATTACGTAGATATGGCTGAGAGTCTTGACATCGGCACTATAATCAATAAGAAGGCCATTGCCGCCTCACGTATCTACGAGACACTGCTTGAGGGCAAGGCTAACAATGTACGTTTTCTCATGCAGGCGAAGGCCGACGTTGCGGAGTTTACTGCTGCTTCTGGCTCACGGATAACCAAGAAACGCATTTTTGAACTTGGTCTGCCTAAGGGCGTTACATTTGGCGGACTTGTACGTAATGGCGAGGGTATGCTCATCTCTGGCGGCACGCAGATACAAGAAGGCGACATCGTGGTGGTGTTCTGCCACAATGCCGACATGAAACGGATTGAGAAATTGTTTAACTAAAGGTGGGTTCTTGTTTAAATCTCAAACACTATAGGTATTGCCATCAACGTGCGACAGGGCTTGCCTTTGTCCTTGCCTGGACTCCACTTTGGCATCAGGTTCATTACGCGCAGGGCTTCATCGTCAAGCAGTTTGCCAGCTGACTTCACTACCTTTATATTACTCAGCGAACCGTCTTTCTCTACTATGAAATTGACCATCACCTTGCCTTCCGTATGGCGGCGCAAGGCCTCGTCGGGGTATTTCAGTGTCTTGGTGAGCCATTTCATAAACTCCACCACCCCACCTGGATATTCTGGCAGTTGCTCTACCAGCAAGCGCGTTTCTTCGTCATCTTCATTCTGATTGATGGGCGGTTGCTCCTCTTGCTTCTCTTCTGTCTTTTCTTCTCCCTCTGTGGGTGTTTGTTCCAGTTGTTCCGGAGCAATCTCCGTCACCTCGTCAACCTTGTTTATCTGCGTTGCCTCTTGTTTCTCTGGCTCAGGTTCCTGCTGTGCTGCAGAAATCATATCATCCTGCTCATTGGCTTTGAGGTCAAGGTCCATGGCTTCGTCGTCAAAGAAATCGTCGGCCATGCTGCTCAAACTCTTGAAAGGAATGAACAGTACACCCACAAACACCACCGTCACCGCAACGAGTGCTACAGCGAATATCCACGGGCGGCGATGCTCAAGGTCTGCCTTATGTGATTTCTTTATCTCCATCAAGGGTGCAAAGTTACAATATTTTCTTCATTCTGACAAATAATTAGCACATTAAAATGCTCTTTCACAAAACTTTAATAGATGTTAAACAAAAGAAAAAAAAACTAATTTATTTCTTATTATCTTAATTTCTGTGTAAATTTGCCTAATCTTTATGTACTACAAGTGGTATTATCCACATTAACTCCTTATTTTACATTAACTCTTTTATTTATATTAACTCTTTAACTAACTAATTCCGTAAACTAAACCAAAAACAAATAATTACATGAAAAAAATTTACTCTCTATTATTACTGTGTCTTATTGCTACAATGGGAGTAAGGGCAGAAGAAACAAAGACATTAGTGTACTCAAACGATTTTGAGACATCATCAGATTGGACGGCAAAGGGAAGAACAGACGGTTGGACCTGCAATCCTGGAACCACGACTGCAAATACTTTCGCCTCAAATGTCATCGGTGTAGGTGCCGGCGGTGGCGATATGGGTTTGGTGTCACCATCGTTTACTATAGACGCAGATGTAAAAATCATTGATGTCGAACTCAAGTTCAAGATGGACGCTTGTACTAGTGGAAAATCTAGTGGCATAGAATTCGTTACGAGTGATGTAAACGTAAACAATGGATATGTAAGTTCTGGAATTCCTTTCTTCGCTATTGGCGCAAGTGCTAATGGTAATGGTTACTGGAGTTCTATTACAGTTGGAGGAACAGATTACAAAACAACATTAAACGAGGAAGCTGTAGCATACGAAAACAACGCTTTGAACCGTAATAGTACAGGCATCGTAACTCTTAATGTTCGTTTCAATTTTACAAACAAAACTGCTACGTACTCACTTACCAAAGGTACTACCAAGGTTGCAGAAGACGTTGTTGCGGCATTTGCAAATGCTAACGCAACAACTCTCGACAGGATTTTTATCCATGCGGGAAAAAGTTTTGGTGGCGTAACAATCGACGATGTGAAGGTCTATTCTGTGACAACAGACGAAGTGGTTACAACATATACAGCATCATTCACAGAAACGAACGAATTGAATCCTACAGTAACCATATATTCAGACGAGAACTGCACACAGGCAGTTGTTAACGGTACTTTGGAGGCCAATAAAACTTATTACTACAAAGCCGTCCTTGCAGGATACAATGACAAAAAGGGAAGTTTTACCGTTGGAACTGAGGATCCTTCTGTAAGTTTTGCAATGACAGCCTTAGAACGATATGTCTTTACAGTGAATGCTGTCTGTGGCGACGATGTGGTTAAGACTCTTTACACCGACAACGATTCATACGAAGGCAAGAAGTGTTCTGTTGCTATGCCAAAATACCTGACAGATGATAACAACAAAGTAACATATGCAATACCAAACGATACATATTACACAGAGTTCACATCTTCTGCAAACAATGCTACACAAACAGTAAGTTATACAGCTTATGAAGGCACTGCTTATTTCTACGAAGGAGAGTCTTACAACGCACTGGGAACAAAGCTGAATTCAGGAAACTGTTCAAACAACACTGCTGCTCGTGGTCTTAACAATACAACTTTGGATTTGTGCACTGTGGCAGAGGCAGGACAGTATAATGTTTCTTACGCCATCTGCAGCAACAATGTGAAGGAGGCACGTACATGCTCTTTCTATCGTAATTCTTCAGAATATACACTTGCCACACAGAGTTGTCAGTGGTCAGTAAACTACATTAAGACAACGGGCTCAAAATCTTTTGAGGCTGGTTTCGCCGCTGGCGACGTACTACAAATGTATGCTTCTGATGGAAATGTCATACTTGACTATGTATTGTTAGAGCGCACAGGTGACCTTACCGAGGACATCACCATCAACAGCACAACGAGACTGGCTTCATACGTTACGACATTCGCACTGGACTTCTCTAAGGAAGAGAACCTGAAGGCCTACATTGCAACGGCAAAGGATAGCAAAAGTGTCAAACTCTCCGAAGTGACCTACGTACCAGCCGGTACACCAGTGATAATACGCAGTCTGGAAGAACTTACAGAAAACAAGCCCTACAGCCTGCCATTGTGTGAGTCAACAACAGACGACGTATCAGGAAACATACTCAAGGGTTCTCCTACTGAGAGTTACACAGTAAAAGATGGTGATGGTATTTACGCACTCAGCAGAATCGACGGCATGATGCACCCCGTAGAAGTCGGAGTACCAATACCTGCCAAGAAAGCATACCTGAAGACTGGCGACAGCACAGGAGCCAAGGAGGGTCTCAAATTCGTATATGAAAACGAGGAAGAAGCAACCGCTATCAACAATGCAGCGGCAGAGGCTGAAGCCGTAAGCACCAAACTTTACAACGCAGCCGGTCAGCAGGTAGGCAAAGGCTACCGTGGCATGGTTATCGACAGCAACGGTAAGAAGTCTATACGATAAAGCACTAATCTCAAATACATAAAGAAATGAAAAAGATTTTATATATCACACCTACAGCACGCTTCGTAAGAATCAAGCCCTTGCGCCTTATGCAAGCAAGCGAAAAAATACCAACTAGCGAAACTCCCATAACGAATAAAGATGACATCGGTGCCAAAGGCACGTCATTCGACCTATGGGAAGATGTTGAAGAATAAGCATTAACGAACTTCTCACTATTCACACAAGAATAGCGACAATAAGACTATCAGGACAATTTCTTTACTCATGGAATTGTCGTGATAGTCTTATTTTGTATAGAACTAATCGCAGTTCGCTGACACATTGTCACGAAAAGACGACATGATGACACACAGAAATCGTTGGAATGAGATTTGGTTGAGACAGAAATACAAAAAAACATAACATATAAACAGAAGAAAGGAGTTAGATTATGATGATGAATCAAGAACAAGCAATGAGCGGCAAGGAAGCACTGAGCCGCTTCTGCAAGAACCTCGTGGCTGACGCAAAGTCAGGGAAGCTTGACCCTGTGATAGGCCGCGACGACGAAATCCGACGCGTACTACAGATTCTGTCGCGCCGAACGAAAAACAACCCTATACTTATTGGTGAGCCAGGAACGGGTAAGACCGCCATTGCCGAGGGACTGGCGCAGCGCATTGTCAGGGGCGACGTGCCTGAAAACCTAAAGGACAAGGAGATATACACGCTCGATATGGGTGCGCTGGTGGCTGGTGCCAAGTACAAGGGCGAGTTTGAGGAGCGCCTGAAGGGAGTGATAAATGGCGTAGTGGAGTCGCAAGGCAGGTATATCCTGTTCATTGACGAGATACACACACTCGTAGGAGCAGGCGGCGGAGAGGGTGCCATGGATGCTGCCAACATACTGAAGCCGGCGCTGGCGCGTGGCGAACTGCGCGCTGTGGGTGCAACAACACTCAACGAATACCAGAAGTATTTCGAAAAGGACAAGGCACTGGAGCGCCGTTTCCAGATAGTGATGGTTGACGAACCAGACGAGCTGAGTGCTATATCCATACTGCGCGGACTGAAGGAACGCTATGAAAACCACCACCGCGTGCGCATACAGGATGATGCCTGCATAGCGGCAGTGACACTGTCGAGCCGATATATCAGCGACCGTTTCCTGCCTGACAAGGCCATCGACCTGATGGATGAGGCTGCCGCAAAACTGCGCATGGAGCGTGACTCAGTGCCTGAGGAACTTGACGAACTGGAGCGCAAGCTGAAACAACTGGAGATAGAGCGCGAGGCAATAAAGCGCGAAGACGACAAGGAGAAGCTGGCAGAGCTCAACAAGACCATCTCAACCCTGCAGGACGAGCAGATGCGTATGCGCTCGGAGTGGGTGAAGGAGAAAAACCTTGTTGACAAAATCCAGCAGGACAAGCAGGATATTGAGCATCTGCGCTTCGAAGCCGACAAGGCTGAGCGCGAGGGCAACTATGGCAAGGTGGCGGAGATACGCTACGGCAAGCTGAAGGAACTGGAGGAGGACATCAAGAAGGTGCAGGCGGAGATTTCCTCTGGTGCGGCCAAGATGGTGCGCGAGGAGGTTACAGCCGATGACATTGCCGAGGTGGTAAGCCGCTGGACGGGCATACCCGTCACGCGCATGATGCAGAGCGAGCGCGACAAACTGCTGCATCTTGAGGACGAGCTCCACAAGCGCGTGATTGGTCAGGACGAGGCCATACAGGCGGTAAGCGATGCCGTGCGCCGCAGCCGTGCAGGTTTGCAAGACCCGAAGAGGCCTATCGCCTCCTACATATTCCTCGGCACTACGGGCGTGGGTAAGACAGAACTGGCAAAGGCTCTGGCCGACTACCTGTTCAACGACGAACAGATGATTACGCGTATCGACATGAGCGAGTATCAGGAGAAGTTCAGCGTGACCAGACTTATCGGTGCGCCTCCGGGCTACGTAGGTTACGACGAGGGCGGTCAGCTGACAGAGGCTGTCAGGCGCAAGCCATACTCTGTGGTGCTGTTTGATGAGATAGAAAAGGCGCATCCCGACGTGTTCAACACGCTGCTGCAAGTGCTTGATGACGGTCGGCTGACCGATTCGAAGGGGCGCGTGGTCAACTTCAAGAACACAATAATCATCATGACTTCAAACCTCACCATGGATCAACTCTATGGCAAGGCACCGATACTCGACGGCAACGGCATGGTAAAACCGCCAATACGTCCTGAATTCCTCAATCGTATCGACGAAATCATCAATTTCTCACAGCTCAGCAAGGAGCAGATAAGCGAGATAGTACGCCTGCAGATGAACCGCGTAGCGAAGATGCTGCAAGAGCAAGGCTTCACGCTCAACGTGACCGATGCCGCCATCAGCACGCTGGCAGAGGCAGGCTTCGACCCCGACTTCGGTGCGCGTCCTGTGAAACGTGCCATACAGCGCGACGTACTCAACGCCCTGAGCAAGCAGTTGCTCTCAGGAACGGTCAGCAAGGACAAGCCGATTGTGGTTGACAGTCGTGACGGTGAGATAGTCTTCAGCAACTAATGATACTATTCTCTATTCTCAAATCGCTTTTCGCGCTGGTGACAACACATAGCACACAAAAGTGAAAAATATGTTAAAAAAAGTGTTTTTTTATTGCCGTATTCATTGTTTTTATTTATCTTTGCAGAAACTAAAAACTAAAACTATGACCACGACAATGAAGAAACACTTTTTTATTTTAATGCTGCTAATCCTGAATGTATCATTCATTACGGCACAGACACATGGTAGTCAGGGCAATTCTGACACGAGGGAATACAACGGACGCACGATAAAGGAACGCTATCACCCCAAGTATAAGTTTTATTACTATAGCGTGGCGGACATCAATGCCAGGACGAAGGAGATAGAGAAACAAAAGACTGAGTTTGAAATCGTGACGAAGAAACCGCTGTGGGCGAAGAAAGAAAAGGTCTATGGTATTTTCGATGACATAAAAATCCAAGCCATTCAGTCGTTAGCTCGCAACGACAACAGCAACTACCCCCATGAGTTCATCCTTGAATTTGACATTCTCATCGATGACAACGGCGACGTATATTGCACTAACATCGTGTCGAAGAAACGACTGTTTGACGTTTACAGCAATGAAGAACTTCTGGCCGTGTTTGACGAAATCGGGTCGTTTAAGTTCCCCACGCCTGTCGTTACCTCGCCCGAAACGGGCTATCAGAAGGTCACATTATTTTTTTAAACTATCCAGTATAAAAGTGAAGGCATAGTAAAAGCTATCTGATTACATGGTAATCAGATAGCTTTTGCGGTGTAATCAGATAGCGATTACCGTGTAAAAGCATAGCTTTTACTGCGTGGTTGTTATCTATTTGTTTTTCAGCATCTTGTCAATATCCACACTAAGTCCTGCCATTACTGCGATGCCATCGGTGAAGGGCGAGTTGAAGTAGTGGTACTCCGGCTGGTAGTCAAACAGGTTGTCAAGGGTCAGCGTCAGGCGTGCTGCCTGACCTATGCGCTGCGTGGCCTGCAGTTTCCACATGGTATAGGCCGGGTATCTGGCCTCTTTGCGTAACAGCCGGCCGTACTCATCACGCGTCTGATAATCTACAAACTCGATATTACTCACTGCCGACAGGAAACGCCCAGTGAGGGCAATGTTGAGACCGTAGTTTTTTGTCAGCTGCTTGTCCCACTCCAGACGAGCCGTCAGCGAGTGTGGACGTGCCGGCTGATACTGGTTGTTGATGGCTTCGCCGTTGGCATCCCTGGGCAACTGCTCGTGTATGTAGGCATAGGAGAGCTTCGCCTCCAGACCATTGCGCCAGTGCTTCTGAGCCGTCAGGTCTATGCCGTGGGCATTGTAGCGTTCCACGTTGGTGTAGGGCAGCCACTTGTCCGTGCCGAGCACAGAGGCATCGCCGGGGAAGTCGGTGGCCATGCGTGGCGCACCGGGTGTGATGCGGTTGCGTATGATGGTGTAGTAGGCCGATGCCATGAGGTATAGTCCGCTGTGGCTGTATTCTGCCGACAGACTGAAGTTGTGGCTCTGCTCGGGTTTCAGCTCATAGCCCACGACATTGGAGCCCACAATGTCCCAGATGCCCACCATGTTGAATATGTAGTACTTCTCCTTCAGCGTAGGCGCACGGAAGCCCATGCCGTAGCCACCGCGCAGCGTCAGGTTGTCGAGCAGGCGGTAGCGCAGGTTGAGTTTGGGCGTCAGCTGATGGTTCTCGCCGTCGCTGAAATAGTCATAGCGAATGGCAGCCACCGCCTCCCAGCGACTGGTGATATTCCAGTCGTACTGTGCAAACACGTCGGCAGTATATTGGCGGTACTCTCCGGCGGCAGTCTTCGAATTGAGCATGTAGTCGCGCATGTAGTCGCCTCCTATGGTCAGTATGTCTTTCCGACCGAAGGTGTGGTTGTAGAGTGTGCGCACGGAGTGCTGCACGTTGGAGTAATATCTGATGCACAGGTCACTGATGGTGCTGTGCTGAGCCTTGTCAAACTGGTCGAAGTTGTATGAAACCTCGATATTGTCGCGTGCAGTCATGTCCCATGTCGCGCGCGCTCCGAACGTCAGGTCGCGGTAGTGGTCGGGGAGTGTGGTGGTGGCCGTCTCGCGGTTGCTGAAGTAGTAGCCTCCGTGGAGCGTGAAGCGCAGTCGGTCAAGCGGCTGCCACGTCAGGCGGTCGCTCACGCTGCGCACGCGATTGCCATACATACGGTGTACGTAGTAGTTGGTCACGGCCTTCAGAGGGTCGCCGTTCTTCACGTCGTAGCCAGCCATGTTGGTGCCTGTGAAGTCGAGCGTATTGCTCACCTTGTTGCTGCTCAGCATCAGATTGAGCCCATAGCGGTTCTCCTCGCGCTGCCCTATGCGCGTGCGTCCGTTCACGTTCAGTTGCCAGCCCTTCTGCGGTTGGCGCGTTATTATGTTGATTACGCCCCCGGCAGCGTTGGAGCCGTAGAGCGCAGAAGCAGCACCCTTGATTATCTCCACGCGCTCCACGTTTTGCATTGACAGACGCTGGAAGTCCACGTCGTCCATCGTCTCGCCGGCAAGACGTTCGCCGTCAACGAGGAAAAGCACGCTCTGTCCGCCGAAACCGGCGAAGTTCAGGTGTGTCAGCTGACTCATGGCGTAGGAGTATTCCACCCCCGGCATCTCCTGCGTCAGCAGTTCTTGTATGTTGGTGGCATCGCTGTTGACGATGTCATTGTGTGTTATGACGCGTGTCTGCACGGGGGTATCCTTCAGTGTCTTTTGCGTTCGCGTGCCAGTCACCACGAGTTGTTCGAGCTGTATGGGCGCTGTGGTTGCATCGTCCAGTTGGTTGGTCTCTGCGTGTATTGCGCATGGCGACATCAACAGAGCCAGTATTACATACTTTTTTATCATCACTTTTTCCAGAAAAGAATTGACTTAATCTCCATCACTCACAGTGAGAGCCGAAGTGGGGCTATTATTGCAGCGGATAGCGGTATTCTATAGTCATTATGCAGTTGGTGCCTTGCTTGCGGTAGTCGGCCAGGCGTATGGCGGCATACGTGCCGTCTTTCAGTCGTATGACGAAGGCATTGCCGTTGTAGGTGAAAGATGGCGGAATGGGTGGTATCTGTAACGTCAGCCAACTGCTGAGCAGGGGGTTGATTTTTATGCGCTGGTTGCCTATCACTCCGGTGAACATCTGCGACTGATCCATCCATACGTCGGTCTCGTTCCATTCGTCTTCCTGCCAGGTGGCGGCATCGCTGCGCCATGCATCGCCGAGGTCATTGATGTCAGCAGACTGCGTCATGAATACCGCTCCGCCATTGGTGCGCACGTTGTCGCGATGCAACGCCAAGTCCCACTGTTCGGGTTCCTCCTGCGTATCGGCTGGAGTGCTGCTACGCAATTCGTGGTTTTGCAGTCCCTCGCCAAACACATCATACCAGTATGTGCAAACGGCCGACTCTCCGTCCCATTCGCCAGTCAGCGTCGTTGGGATGGGGTACGGCGGAAAAGACAAATCCTGCTCTGCGCCATTCACTATTGAGTCGTGCAGCGCATGCAGGTCAATGTAATACCAGTTTTTCCAGTTTGAGGCATTGATGGTAAGCGTACCGCTCACAATCTCAATGTCATCTGCGGTCGCACCGCCTCTTTGCGACGTGTCTTCATCATACAGTCCGTCCATGATGCCGTTGCAAGCTGTCAGTGTCATGACCGTAATGACATAAATAAAGCTTCTAATATCTTTATTCATCAAAAAAAAAAAGCATAATTCATGGCTCGCAGCATCAATAAGAATACCCAAAGCCATGAATTATGCGCTAAGTATTGAAATTTACGAATTATGTATTATTTATGTTAAATGCCTTACTTTACCACTACTGGCTTGTACTTCGGCACGAGCAGCTTCATAACACTCCAGCCGATAAGGTATGCCACTGCACACACGCAGAAGATAATCATATATCCGGCTGGCTTGCCCTCGAAGCCCATGAAAGTGAAGGCAGAGCCCTGTGCCTCGGCGTAGGTGAAGAGGTTACCGGAAATCTTATTGATGAGGAATGAACCGACACCGCCTGCCATAGAGCCGATACCAGTGATGGTAGCCACGGCACTCTTTGGGAACATATCGCCTGTGGTAGAGAAGATGTTGGCTGACCAAGCCTGATGGCCTGCGCCTACAAGTCCGATGATGATTGCCGGCCACCATGGTCCATACGCATCACCCATAGGCTGTGCGAAGAGAGCCAACAATGGGAAGAACGCGAAGATAAGCATAGCGAGCATACGACCTTGATAAGGATTCATGCCCTTCTTCTCTACGAAGAGCTTTGGCAGGTAGCCACCGAACATTGACAGCACTGTCACGATAGCATATAGAGTGAATATAAGTGATATTCCAAGAGGTGAGTCTGAGGTTGCATGGAACTGGTCAGAGAAGTATGCCGGAGCCCAGAAGAGGAAGAACCACCATACACCGTCGGTCATGAACTTACCGAAAGCGAATGACCACGTCTGGCGGTGAGAGAAGGCTTCCATGTAGCTCATCTGCTTCTCCTCTACCTCTACTTCTGTTGCTTTTTCCTGTTCATCGTCCTGGTTTACGTAGTTGAGCTCGGCCTCATTTACAAACTTCGACTGTGCTGGCTTGTCATATACGAAGAGCCATACGCCTGCCCAGATGAAGCCAAGGGCACCGATGATGATGAAGGCCATCTCCCAACCCCATGCCTTTGCGAGCAACGGAATGGTGGCAGGTGCTGCCAGTGCGCCTACTGATGCGCCAGAGTTGAATATAGAGGTAGCGAAAGCACGGTCTTTCTTAGGGAAATACTCAGCCGTAACCTTGATAGCTGCAGGGAAGTTACCAGCCTCACCCAATGCGAGGATGCATCGGCAAGCGAGGAAGGCATACATGCTGACAGTAGCGATAGCCACAGCTGCTGTTGAACCAGCCTGCACTGCTCTCAGTGCTTCAATGCTTCCGAGTCCTTCATACTGCATGGTAAACCATCCGCAACCTGCGTGCAACACAGCACCAAGTGACCATACGGTGATAGCCCAGAAGTAACCCTTCTTTGTACCCATCCAGTCAACGAACTTGCCTGCAAAGAGGTTGGCTACGGCATAAAGGATGGAAAATACAGCGGTAATGTTACCGTATATCTCGTCGTTCCAGTGGAACTCAGGCGAGATGAAGTCTTTCCATGTGAGTGACAGAACCTGACGGTCCATGTAGTTTACGGTAGTGGCGAAGAATAGCATCGCACACATGACCCAACGCCAGTTGGTCATCTTGTTTGTTGTTACTGAACTCATTGTTTGGCTTGTTATTTTGTTTTTTTAGTTTTTATACTTGTTATTTAGTTTTTATAGATGATGCCACATAAACCTTCTCATAGGTCAAGAACACAAAGTTTCGTGCAAAGATACAAAAAAAATAACAATTCATCGTCACTGCCCCGTCTCTTTAACTTTTTTTAGTGCAAGATACAGTGCTAAATGCTTAATTTTAGTTAAATAATCGTTTATCTGATAACTATTCTTGTATTTAGCGCGAGGAAATAAAAAAACGCAAGAAACACGTATCTTCCTGCATTGCATGGCGGAAGAACTTGCTTCTTGCGGTGTTTCTTGCGGAAGATGAGGGATTCAAACCCCCGATACGCGGTAAAGCGTATACCGGATTTCGAGTCCAGCGCATTCGGTCACTCTGCCAATCTTCC
>CAMNCV010000117.1 GCA_946534585.1 uncultured Prevotellaceae bacterium | reverse complement strand
AGAGGCTTGTAACAACCAGGCAGAAGTCTATATACGCATGCGCGCCGACAAGACCTCAAACGTAGATCCTGTAGGCGAAAGCGCAGGTTCTGCATGGTCGGCTAACGACGGCAATACGTTGGGTATGTTCTTCATCACTGGTACAGCTAAGATTGTTGATGACGGTGTAGCTCCTGTACTTGTATCTCATGTTCCAGCCAATGGTGCAGAAGGTGCTTCTGCTACCGGTAAGATTGTCCTGACATTCGATGAGAAGGTCAAGGTGGCTGATGGTGCTGTTGCTCAGCTCAATGACATGAAGCTTACACCTGTCGTAAGCGGCAAGACTGTCACCTTCGAGTATAAGGGTCTGGAGTATTCTACCAACTATACCTTCACTCTCGCAGGTAACTCTATTGCTGACCTTACGGATAATTACGTGGCAGGAGATATCTCTTTCAACTTCACCACGATGACACGCCCTACAGTTGCCAAGCAACTCTACGATTTCATCGTTCCAGATGACGGTTCATTCAAGGAGGCTCTTACTGCAGCAGCTACACGTGCTGACAAGTCAAAGCGCTATCGTATCTTCGTGAAGAAGGGTGACTATGTATTGCCAGCTGGTGAGAATGTCACCGCAAGTACCTCTGCCGGATATGCTTCTGGTGACGGCAAGGAGTATGCTGACCCACGTACTTATTTCAACTCTCCTAATGTATCAATCATAGGTGAGGATCCAGAGAGTACATCAATAACAAACTCTATTACTGACGCTTCACGCAATCCTAATGCAAAGAACGCTAATGCCCTTGAGGGCATACGCACCAGTGGTGTGCTTTACCTGCAGAGCGGATGTAGCGATACTTACTTCCAGGACATCAAGTTGTGGTCTAACACCTCTGATGCCACAGGACGTAATGTCGTAGTGGTTGACGGCGGTAACCGCACCGTTTACAAGAATGTGACCCTGTGGGCCTATCAGGATACATATGTATCAGATAATGCACAGAATCTCTACTACTTCGAGGGTGGCCTGCTCCGTGGCTGCACAGACTATATCTGCGGCTCAGGCGATGTGTTCTTCAACGGTGTGACACTGCAGATGTGCAAGGGTGGTTACATCACAGCCGCACGTAACAACGTGAAGTATGGTTATGTGTTCAAAGACTGCACCATCAAGGGTGAAAGTGGTGCCAGCGGCAACTACTATCTCGGTCGCCCATGGACTACAGCTGCAGAGGTTTACTTCATCGACACTAAGATGGAGGCCGTACCAACAGGCGCAGGCTGGCATGTATGGGGTGATGGAGTCAGTGGCTTCGCTCGTGGTGCTGAGTTCAACTCAATGACTGCCTCAGGCTCTGTGATTGACCTCGGCTCACGCGCCACAAAGGTTGGCAACTATGACAACAACCCCGTACTCACAGCTGAGGAAGCTCTTGAGATTGGTAACCTGCACAATATGTTCGGCGACTGGGATCCTACGCTCCTCACAGAGCAGGCTCCACAGGTACAGAACGTAGTAATCGAAGGCAACAACCTCACATGGGATGACAGCAACTATGCTCTGCTCTATGCTATCGTGAAGAACGGCAATGTCGTAGCATTCACCACAGAGAACAGCTTTGACATATCTACACTCAGTTCAACTTTACCTCCACCAGCCAAGGCTTCTTCTCTCAGCGCAGATGCTGCTGACGTATGGGCTGTGCGTGCTGCTAATGAGATGGGTGGTCTTAACGAGGCTGTGATTGCCACTGAGGCTACGGCAGTTTCTGAGGTGGAGGCTGAGGCTACAGTCAATACCAACGGTAAGATTTACAACACTGCGGGACAGCTCGTTTCAGAATCTTACAAAGGCATTAAGATACAGAACGGTAAGAAGTTTGCTGAGTAAAGTACACTGATTCCGTTCCAGGAACATAGAAAATCGAGGCATGACTCACGCTGCGAGGTGAGGGTCATGCCTCTTTTCTTTTGCGTGGTTTTCAGGGCATGATTATCAATGTCTTGCCGTACGCAAAATAATCGCAGTCTGATTACCTGGTAAAAGCAATGCGTTTACCTCGTAATCGCTATCATATTACTGTGTAATCGCTATGCTTTTACCGTGTAATTGCTATCTGATTACGATATGGTTGCTATCCGGTTGAATTTTAGCTGGATAGCAACCATGTCTTTTTTGCTGTGCCCCTTGCTTATGCTGTAAAGGGTGTATAATAACTGTTTTTTAGGAATTAGCGTTTCGTTTGCTTTTCTTACATGTATCTGTTCGTTTGTCTGTAATTATAAAAATCACCTCACCTTATCGATGGCTTTTGCCAC
The DNA here is from genome assembly GCA_946534585.1 of uncultured Prevotellaceae bacterium. GTDB lineage: Bacteria > Bacteroidota > Bacteroidia > Bacteroidales > Bacteroidaceae > Prevotella. Next base: position 4,386 of record CAMNCV010000117.1, on the reverse strand, counting down.
GATAAAGTGAGGTGTTTTCATTTCTGTTTCTTTCCGTCAATCACTTTTCCCCACCCAGGAACATGTTTACTATCTGGTTTGCATCCGCCATGGTAATGTCACCGTCACCGTTTACATCTGCAGCCGTCGTGTCAAAGCCATCCGGCTTATCCGTGGCAAGGAAATAGTTTACTACCATGTTTGCATCTGCCATGGTAATATATCCGTCACCGTTGACATCGCCTCTCACGGTCTGCGTGTTGGTGGAGGGGTTTTCTTCCTCATCATCACTGTGACCACTGTTGCCGTTTTCCGTTGCGGGGTTGTCCTGACTGTCGTCACTGTAACCGCTGTTGCCCTCCGTCGTAGGGCTTTCCTGGTCTTTGTCACTGAAGTGACCGTCAGACTGTGCAAGCGTTGCCGTGGATGTCAGAAGCAACAACCACAGCAGTGCTGTCTTTGTTCTTCTGACATTCATCATCGTATCATCACTTTTTTGCGGTTAATAATATACGTTCCCTTCTTCAGACCTTTGAGACTGTCTGAAGTGTTTTCTGCCTTGCGTATCAACGTTCCGTCGATGCTGTAGATGTTGAGGTCGTTCTCTGCGTCTTGGTCTTCGTTTATCTCCCTAATCGCTGTCTCCTCATCTTCCACGAAACTGATGTTGAGTGTCTTTGCTGCATTGAAGTCCGCAAAGTCATCCTCGGTGCGGAAATAAGCACGGAATGGCTTGTCGCCAACCACCGAACTTGCGATAAGGTCACTGCCCGTGCTGTTCAGTATCCAACCGCTTGCGTCATCAGCTACGTTGTCATAATTACCTACAAACACCTTGTCGTTGCGCTGCACCTCTGCCGTGGCATCAGACGCAAACTCTACGTTCTTACCAAGGAAGGTAATGGTCTGTCCCTGCAGGTGTCCGCTGCCCATAACTGTGCCTGGGAATGCAAGCAGGTAAGGAGTATTAGCCTTCATCGTACCATCGAGCGTAGATGAGAAGTAAAGAGTCTTGCTTGATGCGCCTACAAACTGTCGCAGCCAGAAATCACCGTAAGCCCCGAGCAATATCGGTGATATATAACCGCTCTCACTCGCCTTAAAGGCAGATACTTCAAACGGCAGGCAGAGTGTCTCCCAACCACCGAAACCATTTGCCCATACTGATGGAGTATATGTAAACTGCGCCTTGGTAGCGGTGAAGCTTACTGGGCATTTGAAAATGTTATTCGACTGTAATACTATCCTATTTGCCGTGCATGTTTTCAGGTCTATGATATTGTCACCAGTAATTTCCTTATCCGAAAAGATATAGTACAGGCAGTTGGGGTTCATGCCGTCTTTCATCATAGCTTCGGTGAGATTCTCATCCATTCCGTCATACATCGCTACGCTTGTTACGGTTGCCTTGTCCTTGCCACTCATTACTTTCGCATATTCATCAACCGTCACATTTGTGTAAAATTCTACATCAGCATTAACCCATGGATATACTTCACCTGTATAATGTTCCTGCCTTAACTTGTACTCTAAGATGCTTCCTTCTGGTACGAAGATAATATCTGCTATTGGATTAAAATCCCCAGTTGAATCTGTAGGTGGAGTTTTGCATTTGTATATTGCATATTTTAACTCAGTGTCGATAAATGCTCGTTTAGCTATACCGGTCACACCATTTTCTATGATTACTTCTTTTATATTGTCTTTAATTAAAGTCCATGGCGCTTCGTTGTTACCATCGTAGTCTTCCATTTCTCCCGTTCCAGAGATTGTCAGTGCACCAGTAGAATCATCGAATACCCATGTAAGGTTTTCCCCACATGTACCATTCTTTGTGATAGTGCTTGGAATAGCCTGTATGTTCGTAAAGTTGCTCCATGGGCTTGTGGTACGATATGTCTCTATAGCTTTGGCTGGTACGTATAGTGTAACATTGGTGTCACCAAAAGTAAAGTCATAAGACATAGTAGGTGGAGTCTCTGCCTGTACTATTATGTTTTCAGGAGTACAGGAGAATGCATAATCACTAATATAAGTCACGGACTTTGGTATGGTGATGTTTTTAAACCCTCCACCTAAAGCTCCATAGTCTATCCTTTTAACTGAGTTTGGAATTTCTATACTGGTCAGATTTTCGCAACCATAAAAAGCCCCTCTTCCCATATTGACAATAGAATTTGGAAGATTTATATCAATTAAGCCTTTACAGTCATAGAACGCTTCATCACCTATACCAACAGTCCCATCCCTTAATGTCAGGGACGTGTTATCTGGCATTGTTCCTTTGTATTTGTATGCTACATTACCAACATACACTAATCCGTCAGGCTGGTTATTATACCATGTAGTTCCATCAAACGCTCCAGGGCCAATGTCAATTACAGAGTTTGGTATTACAATATTGGTTAGACCGGTACAGCCTTCAAAGGCACCGCCTGCAATACCTATGGTTCCTTCTTTCAATGTCAGAGTAGTGTTTTCTGGCATTGTTCCTTTGTATTTGTATGCAATTTTACCAAGATATACAACTCCGTCTGGCTGGTTGTTATACCATGCAGTTTTATCGAACATACCTGCTTTTACACCAGGGAAGGTATCTGGTATGTTAATTTCTGTAAGGAATGTGCAAGTACTTGTATTAGAATCAGAAGTAAAATTTCCCCCCTCTGGGTCGTCACCAAACCCTGGCTGGTAGTCGAAGTGACTGTTCCATAAACTACTAAAACTGAGAAATTCAACAGGTCCCATAAAAGTAATGCTTTCTAGCGAGTCACAATCGGAAAACGCCCATTCATCAATTGAATGGACAGAACTGGGGATTGTGATGCTATTTAATCCGGAGCCAGAAAAAGCATTTCTTGATATATGTTTTACAGAATTAGGTAAGTCGATATTTTTCAGTCCTGTGCAGCCAGCGAACGCACCGAAATCTATAAATGTAACAGAGTTAGGAATATTTACACTCGTTAATTCTGTGCAATAAGCAAAGGCAAACCCGGTAATCTTAGTTATATTGTTGGGGATGGTTACTGATGTTAGTCCACTGCAGCCTTCGAACGCATTACCACCGATGCTGGTCACGCTGTTAGGGATAATAGTATTCTTACATCCTGTAATAAGTGTGTTTGATGATGTTTCTATAATGGCATTACAATTATTGCGTGAGTCATATACATTGTTACCATCGGCTACTTTTATCTCTGTCAGGCCGCTGCAGCCAGAGAACGCATTACCACCGATGCTGGTCACGCTGTTAGGGATGGTCACTGAGGCTAGGCTGCTACAGAAAGCAAACGCTGAAAAGCCGATGGTGGTCACACTGTTGGGGATGGTCACAGAGGTCAGGCCGCTGCAGCCAGAGAACGCAGAACCACCGATGCTAGTCACACTGTTGGGGATGGTCACTGAGGTCAGGCCGCTGCAGCCATCGAACGCATAAGGAGCTATACCTACTGTTCCTTCCTTTAAAGTGATAGATGTGTTGGCGGGCATGGTACCTTTATATTTATATGCGAAATCACCTACATATACCAACCCCTCTGGTTGATTACCATACCATGCTGTCCCAGAGAACGCATCTTCACCGATGTTGGTCACGCTGTTGGGAATAGTCACTGATTTAAGACGGTAGCAGTTTTGAAATGCAGAACCACCGATGCTGGTCACGCTGTTGGGGATGGTCACCGATGTCAGTCCGCTGCAGCCATAGAACGCTTGAGAGCCGATGCTGGTAACGCTGCTGCCGATGGTCACCGATGTCAGGCCGCTGCAGTCTTCGAACGCATAAGAGCCGATGCTGGTAACGCTGTTGGGGATGGTTATTGAGGCCAGGCCGCTGCAGTTATAGAACGCATAAGAGCCGATGCTGGTAACGCTGTTGGGGATGGTTATTGAGGCCAGGACGCTGCAGCCCCGGAACGCATAAGAGCCGATGCTGGTAACGCTGTTGGGGATGGTTATTGAGGCCAGGACGCTGCAGCCCCGGAACGCACCAAAGTCGATGCGGGTCACGCTGTAAGTCTTACCATTATATGTGACGGTTTCAGGAATGACAACATCTCCAGTGTACTCATTGGAATAACTGCTAGAGGTTGTTCCCTGGTATGTAACAGAAACAGAACTTCCATCACTGTTATATTTGTAATAGATAGTCTTACCATTACTATTTGCTACCGCTATATCGTGTGCGGATGCCATATTACAAGCCATACTCATTAGAGTGGCAATAAAAAAGGATAGGTAATAGTGCTTCATGATTATAAACATTCTATGCCTGCAGCCCCCATACTCAGCGGTTAATAAAGATTTTTGGAATGAAAAAAGACGTGGGTGCTGTACTATACTAATCTTGACTCTGGGCTCTGGTAAACCGTATCCTAAGATTAGCAACAGTTAGCCCACGTCAAG
>CAMNCV010000116.1 GCA_946534585.1 uncultured Prevotellaceae bacterium | reverse complement strand
CCGTGTTAAAAATTCTTAAAAGGAATGTTAAAGCACCAATAAGTATGTTAAACTAAACAGAAATTTATTAACTTTGCATATTGATAATATCTTTTGATGCGCAGATATAATAAGGTATGATGACAAATACTAACGACATATTAAGGAAAACCTACGTCGCCCCCCTCCTCTCTTTCGAAGAAATAGAGGAGGAGCAGGCTTTGCTCGCCGGTACCACAACTCAGGGAGGTGGTTCTAATGTGGACAAAGATCCAAAAGATCCAGATCCATGGGGGAGCGACGCAAAGGAGGGTACAACTGATTTCGTGTTTGAACTCCCCGAAGAACTTGAATGAATTCTTTTGAGGTGATGCCATGAGACGGTTGTATGCACTACTCGTGATAATGCTTGCATGCTATGCTCCTGCGATTGCTGCTTCCTATATATATAAGGAGGGAAAGGGAGTTGTATATGCGTGGGAAGGCGACGAGATGATAAGGGCTTACTTCGTCGGGGAAAAACCGATAAATGGCTATATCATGTTTGCCGGCTCTGTGCAGAGCGACCCCCACTATACGTTGGCTAATGCTGGGGGCTTCTCCTTGACGGAAAACTACAATTACTGTATGTTCTTCCCCTACAAAAGCGAGCATTACGGCGTCAGGCAGACAGCATTGCCAGTATCATACAGAGGACAGAAGCAGGTGGCTAACGGCGATGTGTCTCACCTTGCGGAATACGACTACCTCACGGGACGGAAGTTCGTTAAGCTCAATGACGCAGATTTTTCCCTCACGCATCACGGCGCCGTGCTGAGAATACATTACAGCGTAAGCGAGGCTACAACGGTGAGCGGCATAACGCTGAAGGACAAAAAAGGGAAATGGGTTACGGATGCGAAGGTCAACGCGGAGGAAGATTTGCTTACGCCGACGGCTTACTCCGATAGCATCTCTCTTGCAGTGGATGACGTAATAGTGGATGATGGTAGCGCCATGGTGGCTTACATGATGATTGCCCCGAATAACATGGCAGGTGATACTATCACGGTGAGGGTGAAAGGCATAGAAGGTAACCTGAAGGCTGTGCAAGTAACTGGTGCTGACTTTAAGGCTGGCCGAATGTACGACATAAACCTCGATGGCGGTTCTGCTGCTGCAAACGCAAAGCAGGCTGTCGCAATGGAGGGAGAAAATAAGGTGGTATGCGAAAACGTGATGTCCTCATCGTCAAGACCTCAGGTGTATGTCCCCGACTTTACCACGGCTGACGTGGCGACAGGCGAACTGAAGGTGCTCGGGACACTGCTCGGAGATGTTAATCAGGACGGATACGTAACGATGGCTGATGCCAACCTCGTAGTTAACTATTACCTGAATCCGGAAATCACGCACCTGCCAAACCTCAGCATCGCCGATCTGAATGGCGACGGATATATAACAATGGCTGATGCCAACCAGATAGTGAATATCTTTCTGAATGTAAAATAAAACAACGAAAACTCAGAATTTCTCAGAATATGAAGAATCTACTCACATATTTCGCTTTCATCGCAGCAGTGCTCTTCACTGCCTGCTCTTCTGACAGTGAACTCCTCGTTCTTGAGCCTGCCGATGGATACGACGGCACAAGGGCTGTCATACCACAGGTGGTTTTTGACGATATGTCGCGCTCCTCGTTGGTGATGGCTTCTAATGGCATGAAGTTCTCATGGGAGAATGGAGACCAGATTGCTGTATATGCCGTGCCTACGGATAAAACATCGTTTAAAGTGCCTGAGAAGAGTCCTCTCAAGGTACTTACATATCTCGATGGCACTGCTGTTGATTATGATGGAAGTATGATAGGTGATTTCGGTATGGACGGTAAGAAACTGGTACTCAATACTGAGGGTACGAGCAATTACGTTGCATGGTCTCCATATCTTGAGGCTGACAGCGAAGATCCTGACTACGCCGCTCTCATGGCCCGTCGTCCGCCAGAGGTGGGTTACCTTAACATACCGGTGACGTATGACGGACAGCGTCAGACGGCAAATGCTAAACTCGGATATTATGTCACTACTAGCAAGGATTCTCTCGCTGTGTATCAGGAGTCGGAGGCTGCTGCCTCTAAACACCTCGGCAAGTTCGATTATCTCTATTCCGCTGCAAAGCAGTATGATTCCGGATATACCAGGTTTGACTTCAACCACTTGCAGGCCACGGTGCGTTTCTTCATACAGATACCAGATGCCGACACTCCGCAGGTGTTCGACTCACTCATGGTATTCAATGCTTTTGACGGTAACTCACTGTACCGCTTCACCACCAAGGGCAGTTTCAACCTCAGTACGATGGAGTTCACACCAAGCAAACAGCCGAACATGATAACCCTCCTTCTCGGCCCTGACAAGAATACGGGATTGGATCTCGTTGACCATAGGGAGAAGATAACAGTTGACAACGAGGAGGTTGACAACCCTGACTATGGTAAGTATCACAGTGACTATCTGCATCCTACAAGAAAAAAGTATATGCTCGTGGCATATTTGCAGGTGGCACCTGTTGACCTTACTCCAGCCGATGTGGTGGAGCCAACGCTCTATCTCTGCGGTCATGTTGGCACTGGCGCAGACAAGGTAGCAAAATACTATAAGGCTTCTTTGACCAAGAAGAAACTTCAGGCTGGCAAGGCTTATCAGTGGTCAGCTGATCTTGATGAGGAGGATCCTATCATCCTTGAGACTATCTCTGTACAGCAGTGGGAGAAAGAAACAGGCTACAACAACGGAGATAAAGGCAAAGGCACTCAGGATTGGTAAGCATCTTGTGGCGCTATCCTTTCTTGTACGAATAATTATTAAATAAAAATAGATGATTAAGCTAAGACATATCTTCTCGCTATTGGCAACAGCCACACTCATGGTGGCTTGCTCTTCCGACAGCGACCTTCCCGTAACTCACCCTGATGGTTACGGCGAACTCGGTTTCTCTATAGGCAGCGGTGTTCTCACGCGCGCTGACATAAAGTATGTGCCTTACGATTACGACCGTGACCCACGTACCATGGGCGTATGGGGATGGCATGACCTCTCTACTGCAAACTTCAGCAATGAAGCCTGCAAGATGTTCGACAACCAGGAAGTAACGGCTTCTATGGAGACCCTGAACGATAAGGATACCGTTATGTGGAGCTATAATCCTAAGAAGTACTGGTTCAACTATGCCGAGTATAATAAGTTCGACTTCATCGGCTATATGCCTCACAGCGAGAACACTACGCTGACAACTACTGAAAACGACAATGAGTATAAGCTCACCATGCCTGTCAGCTTCCCCGACGGTGCGGTGTTCTCGCCTGTCGAGACGGCTCTGATGTGTGCTGCGCCTGTCCACCTCACTGTGGCCGACGGACGTGTGTCGTTCCTCATGGACCAGACGCTTACGGCATACACCCTCGTCTTTGAGCTCGGGGAGAAGATGGACTCTCTGCGTGACTTCATAATCAAGGATGTGAAACTCTACGGTGAGAGCCTTGCCTACAGCGGCACCGTCTCGCGTACATATACATGGAGCAACACCGGCAACAGTTGGACTGTTGGCAACATCACATGGTCTGGCGTCCTTTCTAAGGACGTTGCTTATGAAGACCGTATCTCCGTGCCTTATCGCAACAACGGTGGCGACACCTTATCAAAGTATTATATTGACCCGGTAGAGGCTGTAGGGAACACTCCTGCCAAACCAGGAATGCTCCGCGTAACAAAAACCCCCGTACAGTGGGGCACACCTATATATGTCATTCCTAACAGCACATTTGCTCCGGTCTTTGAGGTTACCTACGATGCAGTAGTGACGAATGAGAATAAAAAAGATGTCGTCACTCGTAAAGACATCAAGAGCATGATAGCTTTCACTGAAGACATCTTCGGCACCTTCACTCAGGGCAAGATGGGCAGTACTCATCCTATCAGGATAAAGATTGTACCCGACCATCTCTATGTCCTCGCTGATGCCGACCAATATTTCGGTTATCTGCCACTCGGTAACTAATCGGATGCAGCCTCCTTATTCATTATGAATATTGCTATATGGAGGTGAATAATAATGAATTAACTGTTTTATCAGTTTTAGTAGTTTCAGCCTCTTAGGTCGTAAGGACCTCATGGCAGAGAGTATATGATAGGCGAATTAACTGT
>CAMNCV010000115.1 GCA_946534585.1 uncultured Prevotellaceae bacterium | reverse complement strand
GTCGGTGTGGATGACGCCGGCACACTGAGGAGCCTTCCATCCCTTCTTGAAGGTCCATGCCTTCACTTCCATCTCACCTGCGGTGATGAACGTCTGCAGGTTCAAGAGTGCATAGGCCTTCTTGATAAGGCGGTTTACGCCACTCTCTTCCAGTCCCAGTTCCTCAAGGAACAACTGCTTGTCCTCGTATGACTCGAAACCGGCGATGTCTTCCTCTGTCTTAGCAGCCACCACCATTGACTCGGCGCCCTCCTCTTTTGCGATGGCGTCGATTTTTTTTGTCCATTCGTTACCGTCCTTGGCACTTGACTCATCCACGTTGCAGACGTATAGCACCGGTTTTGACGTCAGCAGGAAGAGGTTCTTCGCAGCCTGCTGTTCCTCTTTTGAGTCGAACTCTACGGTGCGGGCGTTCTTACCTTGCTCCAAGCACTCCTTATAGGCTGTCAGTACGGCAAGCTCCACCTTGGCATCCTTGTTGCCAGTGTTGGCTACCTTCTGCGTCTTGGCATAGCGGCTCTCTATGGTCTCGAGGTCTTTGAGCTGCAGCTCGGTGTCGATTATCTCTTTGTCGCGTATAGGGTCGATGGTGCCGTCCACGTGGGTGATGTTCTCATCCTCGAAGCATCGCAACACGTGGATGATGGCGTCGGTCTCACGGATGTTGCCAAGGAACTTGTTTCCCAGTCCCTCACCCTTTGATGCGCCTTTTACGAGTCCGGCGATGTCAACTATCTCACACGTTGCAGGTACTATCCTGCCCGGGTGTACTATCTCAGCGAGCTTTGTAAGTCGCTCGTCGGGCACTGTTATCACGCCCACGTTAGGTTCTATCGTACAGAAAGGGAAATTGGCTGCCTGCGCCTTTGCGCTTGACAGGCAGTTGAACAATGTGGACTTGCCTACGTTTGGCAGTCCCACAATACCACATTTTAAAGCCATATTATTGTTTTATTATCTTTATTCTCGAAAAACTCCAATTCTTCAATTCTTCACTCCTTCCCTTCTCTATTAAACTGCAAAGTTACTGAAATTTAGCGAGACAGCCAAATAAATAAAACAAATTTCACAAACTTGTGAAACACAAACTTGTGAAATTTATGATTTATTAAGAGCGATGCGGGGGTTTACTACCCTTGTGTCGCTTTTTTTTTTTACCTTATCGGCTCATAGTGTCTCAGTCCCGTTGAGGTTTCCTTTGCGGCGGTGGCCATTGGTATCATGGTTTCCGTCTGCGGCAGTGCCGTTGACAGCTGTGCGCCGAAGTTGCTGGTGTAGCTGTAGTTGTACTTTGTGCCGTTGATGGTCTCGTAGGCTATGGTGCCGTCGCTGTTGAGACCATAGTCGAATGTCATATAGGATGAACCGCTGCTTGTGCTGCCATCATCGTCATACTGTACGTTCCATTGATAGTCAATGCGTGATGGCAGTTCTGTCATGCCTTTTCCAAAAAGATTTGCCATTGCTTTGAATATTTCAGTATCCATATTGATATTCCCATCGAAGAACAGTATAGTGGTAAAGCTCAGAATCGGTTGGGCATAGGTGTTTTTGACGGGTGTAGTGGGATATGAATATGTATTTATCTCTGTTTGTGTGCCATTACTGCCATTCCAAACTTTTATATTAGTGCCTTTCATCGTTGATATGGATTTTACAACGCGTCCACCTTGCCATTCTATCTTTATTACGTAATCCCATTTTTCTTCTGTTTTTAGTTTTTTTTGAGTTCTTTTTATCTCCACCAATCTGTCGTTGCTGTAGGTATATGTGTATTCATTTTCACCTTCTGTATCTTTTCGCTGCATTTTTGTTATATATCCCTGTTTGTTGTAGGTGTAGTAGAATGTAGAGGTGAAGCCGTCTACAAAAACGACTACATCCTTGCTGCCGTTTATTGTAATCTCACATTCATTGTTGTTGAGATATGCCTTCTGTGGCACTCCGTCGGCACCGTATGTACACTGCAGCAGGTTGCCGAAGCCTGCCAGGGCCTTGCCTGTGGTGCCTATCTTGCTTGATGCTGGTGAATAGTTGCTGCCGCCATCACCGCCGCCATCGTCTCCTGAACATGCAGTAATCATTGCGCCACCCAATGCTATCGTGGCGAAGAGTTGGATAAAGGTTGTCTTTTTCATGATTCAATATTGGTTTTATGGTTATTGATGTTCATGTTGCAAATTTAAGGAAAAGTTTTCATACCTCCAAATATTTCCTCTAAAAAAGAATTTCTGTGTAATTACATGAATCTCTCATCCCTTTTATTTCAGTACGTCTGTGTCTATGTGGTATATGATATTGACGGGTGACTGTTTTTCAAGGAATGTCACCATGTATATTGGAATATAGCAGATTTTGCCGTTAGTTCTGACGTTGTCGTTGCATAGCACTATGGCGTTTGGTATGGCATAATCTGTGTTCTCCATCACATTAGAGAGTGCGTTATGTCGCTGATAGTCTTTGCCTGATTTCACTTCTATGGGCAGTACGTGTGCGTCTTTTTCCACTATGAAATCCAGTTCTCCTTGTTTCTTGTTGTTGAAATAGTACAAGTCAAATCCATGCGCACGCAATTCCTGAGCCACGACATTCTCATATATTGAGCCGAAGTTTATCCCTTTGTCTCCATTGAGCAGCCTTAACTGTATGCCGTCGGCATATTGGCTTGCCAGTAAACCAATATCGTTGGAGAAAAGCTTGAAAAGGTTGCGGCTGCGTGAAAGTTTTAATGGCACGACAGGTTCTTCTGCGTTATATACGGGCAGCGCTACTCCTGCGTCTTTCAGCCATATAAAGCTGTTCTCATAGCGTGAGAATTTTAGGTTTTCATTGAGGTTCTTCAATACAAAGCGTTTGTTCTTTGCATTTAGTTCAGGGGGTATGAGGTCATAGATTTCCTCTATGTATAGTTTTCTTTTTTTGTCGTATTTGCTGATATCGCGTTTATACAGTCTTACGATAGACTGTTGCTCTTCTATTACCTGCTGCAGGTTGTTTGTGTCAATGTATTTCTGTATAACGGCAGGCATACCGCCCACTATCAGATAGAGGCGGAACAGTTCCATGATTTTATTGTGTATAAACGTGTCAACGGGTGTCTTGTTGATGAATGCGTTCCTGAGGTTGTCCGTAATTTGTGTGTTTACTCCCATGGCCCAGAGATATTCCTCAAAATCAAGTGGGAACATTGCTTTTACTTCCATGTATCCTACTGGTTCGGAGCGCAGGTCATTCAGTTTCACTCCTAGCAGTGAGCCACTGAGTACGTATCTGTAACTGCCTTCAGCTACAAGAAACTTTATGGCAGTCACCAGTTCGGGATACTCTTGCACTTCGTCAAAGAATATCAGGGTTTTTCCCTTTACAAGTGGTTTGTTGCTCAACAGCGACAGACGCATAAGTATCTCTTGGCTGTTTTTGGCTTCTGCAAGCACGCTTACGGCTTCGGGTTGTTCAATGAAGTTTATCTCTATGAAACTCTCGAAATGTGTGGTGCCAAAGTTACGGATGGAGAATGATTTCCCCGTCTGTCTTGCACCTGTTATTAGTAAAGCCTTGTTTTGGTTCTTGTAGAATGTTTCTAAATAATTATCAATCTTCCTGTTAAGCATAGTGTTGTCCGTTTTTCTAATGCAAAATTAAGTAATTTTGTCCGTTTTTCCAACATACAGACAACGTATTTTGTCCGTTTTTCCAACAATTTAACATTTTTTCTCTACCGCACCACTCTGCCTACGAGGTGTCTTACTATCAGGGCGTGGAGCAGGGTGAATATGGCGGCGAGGACCAGTGCGGGCAGCCATGCGCTGAGTATGCCCATGGGGGTGAAGGTGGGCACTATGCTGTGCAGCAGGCCTGAGAAGAGTGGATAGAACATGGTGCTGAGCAGGGCGCCGGCGAGCCATGTGACGAGGTCGAAGGTGGCGGCGAGCAGCTGGTAGGTCAGCGAGATGCGCTGCCTGTCGTAGCCCAGGAGCGAGAGGTTCTCTATCTTCTGGCGGTTCTTCTCCACCACTATCATGATGCTCGTGACGAGCAGCAGGAACGACAGCAGGCTTACTATCAGTCCTATGGCGATGATGGCGGTGCAGATGCCGTAGAGCAGTGTCTGCATACGCAGCTGGTCGGCGGCGTTGCCCTCTATCTCGTAGCCGTCGTGGTGCAGCTGGCTGAGAAGCTGCGGCGAGAGTTTCTTGCTGTCGGTGCATACTATCATGCGCGAGGGCATCTGCGGCTCACTGTTGTATGACAGTCGTTGGTTGGCTTCTTTCAGGAAGGCATCTGGCACCAGTATGGTGTTCAGTCTTTGCGTGTATGCCACGATGCGTGCACGGTAGCGCAACTGTTGGTTGCTACGGCCCGAGAAGATGAAGTGGAGCGGTATCTGCGATATGAGCGAACCGTCAACCTGCGGCATGCCCGTTGAGGTGGCGTAGCCGTAGTTGTAGAGGTTGATGTAGGTCTGCGGCACTATGACTGGTATTTCGCGGTCGGTGAGCCGTGCTTCCCAGCGGCATCCGTCGGGCAGGTCAACGAACCTGTCTGGCACGCTCTCAAGGAACATCTGCGTCTGCATCTGCCTATTGCCTATCTGCAGCATGCCATATACGCTGAACTGTGCCGAGGTGAAGCCTCCCACGCCTGTCACGCCCTGTATGTGCTCCAGGTCTTTTATCTCGTTATCGGTAAAACCCGCCTGTCCGCCTGCCGCCGTTATCACGGTGGTGAGCGAACTGACGGGTTTTGTTATTACCACATAGTTTGTCCCTATGAAACTGTCCTTCATTCCGTAGAGCGTGCGTATGTCACGCCACGCCTGCAGTCCGGCTATGACAATCATAGCGCCGAGCACACCTGCCACTGTGTAGCACGTCATGAGCCACCAGTTGGTGTTTCTGCTTAGAAGGCGGAATAGTAGGGACATCTTTTTTAATTCATAATCCATAATGCATAATTCATAATTGGCTCCGCATTGTCATTTTGCATTATGAATTCTGCATTATGAATTCTGCATTATTTTTGCATCATCTTAACGATTGTTGCGAGGGCGTTGCCGGGCTTGTTGAACTTGATGGTGTATTCACCCTTGTTGCCTTCACCGGTGGCAGAGATTGACTCAAGGTCAGCCAGTGCGGTGGCCTGCTGTCCTGCCATGCCCTTCACCTGTGGGTTGCCCAGTATCTTCTGTATGTCGATGAAGAAACCGCCGTCTTTCACTGCACTGGCGTTGTCATTGTCCTTGAACGTCTTGGCAGGAGCCGTGACAGGGGTCATCACGATGGCTTTCTTGTCATAGCTGAGGGTGTAGTCAATGCCGGCGATGGCCTGCAGCTTCAGGTTGTAGGTGTTGTCGTCTTTCTTCTCAACCATGCCCTGTCCCATCGGAGCAGCGGTCTTGCTGATGGCTTCCCATACCTTCTGGTCCTTGCAGGCCAGTACGAATGAAATCTGCGGCATCTGCTGCGTGCCGTTAGGTGCAACGGAGAGCATTACGTCGCCCTCTATGGCCTTGAGCAACTGGTCGAGAGAGATGCCCATTGACTGCAGCTGCTTGTCGATCTGCTCAGTCTCAGCCTTTGGCAGGAGTTGCTTTATCTTGTCCATGTTCTTCAAGCCGCACTGCAACACTCCGTAAGCGTCAGCCGGAGCCAGTTTCAGGTAGTCGCCCGAAGGCTTGTTCTCTATGGCCTTAGTTAGTCCGAGCAATACCTCGTTGCCGAAGGCCTCAGCCTTGATTACGGCTTCCTTCTCCTCAAAGTTCACGTTGGCGATGAGGTAGAGACCCTTCACCAATTCGCTGGCGGCAGCCAGTTCGGGCTTGTTCGACATCTTCTGCGCAGTGCCCATCAGTGCTGCATAGTCTATGTAGGCATCGATGTCGTTTGTGCCCTCAAGCATCTTGGCATATTTGTCCTGCGAGAGTATGCTCTTGTCGTCATCCTGCTTGAGCAGAGTGGCAGCGTCGGTTCTCTCCACGGTTATCACGCAGAGGTCACTGTTGTAGGCTACCTGCATGCCTTGGTCCTCAACCACGGTCTGGTCTTCGCCCTCGGTGATTTTCATTGTCTTGCAGTCGTCCTTTGTTGATTTGAACAACTCCGTCACCTTGTCCTTGTCGTTCACGCCGAGTGAAATCACGAACTGGCTCTTGTCGGGGTCGGTCACTGCGATGAACACAGGCTTCTGCAGTGCGAAACCAGACTCCTTCGGGTCGTCCATGACGGCCTTCATCTTCTTCTTCAGTGCCTCAGACATGCCTTCCATTCCTTTCTGCAGATCTGCCTGCAACTGCTTGTTGTCTTTCAGCGCAGCCTTTTCGCTCAGGCTCTTCACGTTGGCCTTGAACACTACGGGTGCGTCAGCCGGAATGGCCTTGGCAATGTCGTTGTCGTTGCCGCACGATGCAGTCATGAGCATGATGGCCAGTAGTGCCATCATTGATGTGATTGCTTTCTTCATAATAGTTAATGTTTTTTGGGTTAGAGAATATGTTTTTAGGTGGTAATAAATAGAACCCACCTTGACTGTTGTTATGTGCATTATATGGTAGCTTTTACCACGTAATACTTTTGCTTTTGCTATGTAATATTACAGCTTTTGCTATGTAAATGCAGCGATATTGTCGCAACGCTCTTTCCTGTTTTTTGGGGGGCGGAAAGAAATCAGAACTTATACCTGAGTCCGCCGAGCAGTATGCCCTGTTCGCCCATACCTAATTCGGCAAAGACGCGCCAGTACTCCGAACCGCCCTCAAGTCCCAGTAGCGATACCTGCCAGTTGACGTGGACCATGGTGTCGTGGCTTGACTTGTGTTTCGTTTTATCGAAACTGTTAATCGACTCATCCCTCAGCGTGGCACCCAGAGCCAGCTTTGAGTACATGCCGAAGTGGCGGCGTCGCAGCCAGTCCATCTTCACTGCCGGCATGAGCGTGAAGTAGTTGTGGGTCATGTCGCCCACCTGTATGAGTTCGTCATCTTCGTTGCGGTCGAGCATATCCTTTGTCTGGCAGCCGTAGCTGAACGTGCCTCCCACGCCGAGCCATGGCTTCAGTCGGTAGAAGTACTCCACGGAGATAGAGCCCACGAAGCGTTCGTTGACTGTTTTCTCGCCAAACATGGCTCCTGCTATGCTCTCAAAGGCGTCAAGCCACTGTGAGTTGCTTTTCCAGCCATACATCAGTGCCACCTCGTGTTGTGTGTCGTCATATCCCTCTGTTTGTGCGTTCATTCCGGCGGCATAGAGTAGTGCAGCAATAGTAAGTGTAAGTATTCTTTTCATGCTGTTTGTTTTGATTTTTAAATTACATTAGCGCCTTGACTATCTGCTGCACCTGCTCGGTCTTGGTCATGGTGTAGAAGTGGAGCACGGGGAAACCGGCTTTCAGCAGTTTCTCACCCATCTCTATGGCCCACTCCACGCCTACCTGCTTCACCTCGTCGTTGTACTTGCAGCGGCTTACGCGGTCAACGAGTTCCTGGGGCAGGTCCACGGCGAAAGTCTGTGGCAGCACCGTGAGCTGTGTCTTCGTGGCGAAGGGCTTCAGTCCGGGCAGTATTGGCACGTTGATGCCTATCTCGTTGCACTTGTCGCGGAAGGCTATTATCTTGTCGGCATCATAGCATATCTGTGTGGCGATGTACTCTGCGCCGGCATCCACCTTCTTTTTCAGATAACCCAAGTCAGTGAGCGAGTTAGGCGACTCCACGTGCTTCTCCGGGTAGCCCGCCACGCCGATGCAGAAGTCGGTCTTATGGCTGGTGTTAGGCTCGCCGTCGATGTAGTGTCCGTTGTTCATGTTGATAATCTGGCGCACCAGTTCGTCGGCGTGTTTGTGGCCTTCGGGGTGAGGTGTGAAGCGGTGTGAGCCTGGCATGGCATCGCCCCTGAGTGCGAGGATATTCTGCAGTCCGAGGAAATCCATGTCGATGAGTTGGTCTTCGATGTCATACTTCGACTGTCCGCCGCAGATGAGGTGAGGCACCACCTCCACGTTGTATTTATTCTTTATTGCTGCCGATACTCCTACGGTGCCTGGGCGGCGTCGCATCACGTGCTTCTCGATAAGTCCGTCGGGACGTTCCTCATACTTCACCTCTTCGCGGTGTGACGTAACGTTGATGAACGCCGGATTGTGTGCCAGCAGTGTGACTATGGCGTCGTTGATTTTTTCCAGTCCGTCGCCCTTGAGTGGTGGCAGCAGTTCGAAGGAGAAGCGTTTTTCTCCTTTCTCCTCCGCCTGTCTTATTATGTCGATTACTTTCATTGAAAAGTCTGCTATATATGTTTTTAGTTTTCTTATTTTTCTGTTTCTGTTGCAAATTTAAGTATTTTCTGTGATACTTGCAAATTTTCACACGTTAAAATACTTGGTAGGTGTATCGGCAAATATCAGTCCGCAGATGCTCTCGCCGGGGTTTATCATCGAAGTGTCGGTAAGCGAGAGTCCTGTGGTCTCCTCCGTCACGCCGAGCATCTGGAATACCTCGCGCTTCAGCGAGTGGTCAGGACAGGCACCGTAGCCGAAGGCCATGCGTATGTTTTTCTTGCCCCAGCCGAGCGTATCGGTGAGGTCGCGTGAGAGTTTCTCTGCCATGGCCTCCGTCAGTCGGTCGGCAAGGAGCTTCGCCATTATGGCGTGGTATTCGTCGCCGTCCTTGCGGAACTGCTCCTGCAGTTCTGCCAAGCCCACGCCGGCACTGACAATGAATGGGCAGACGTAGTCAATAACCCCCTCCTTTGGTTCCTCCCCGAGGGGAGGAGTAATATTACCATTAGATGAAACCCCCTCCTTTGGTTCCTCCCCAAGGGGAGGAGTAATGTTACCATTTGTGTGGTTGAGGTTTTCAGTTGTATTTTCGGCGGAAGAGCGTAACTCCTCCCCTCCCCTTGGGGAGGGATTAAGGGAAGGGGTTTCATCTGACGGTAATACTTCCCCTCCCCTTGGGGAGGGATTAAGGGAGGGGGTCCTAATCAGATAATCCGCCAGGCACTTCGTTTCTGGTTCATCCTTCAGCGAGCGCTGCATGGGCAGGCGATACACCGTGCCGTCCTGAGCCTTGATGCAGATGTTGTCGTCATCGTCGCTCCAGGCAGGCAGTATCTGTGCCTTCATCTGCAGCCTGAGCAGTCTGAGGCGTATTATTTTGTCGAGCAGCAGCTGGGCATCGCGCCACAGCTTCTGTGCCTCCGGTCCCTTCTCGGGGTCGTTGAGCACGTCGGGGAACTTACCCTTGATGCCCCACGTGGGGAAGAAGAAGTTCCAGTTGATCAGCGGCACCAGTGGATCGCAGCAGAGGCATGTGCCCTTGGGGTGCAGCAGCGAGTGGTTGTCGGTATGCAGCAGTCGGCGCGCCTCTTGGGATGGCACGCAGACCTCGTCCGGATGCTTCACGTGGCGACGCTTGCGGGCCTCTTCGAGCGACAGGAATTGCTTGTCACGCTCACCCTTCAGGTAGTTCTCGCGTATGATGCGCTGTTGGTCCTTGAGCTGCGCTATGTACTCGTCGCGGTCGTCGGCAATCAGATGGCGCACGATGGTGGGATTGTCGGCAGCCGAATGTGCGCGCACCACCACGCCGTGAGGATATACGGGAGCCATCTTCACCGCCGTGTGGAGCGTGGAGGTAGTGGCACCGCCCACGATGACCGGAGTAGTCATGCCGCGGCGCTCCAGTTCCTGACATACGCGTATCATTTCGTCGAGCGATGGCGTTATAAGTCCCGACAGTCCTATCACGGCTGCATTCTCCTTCTGAGCCGTATCGACGATGACATCGCAGTCAACCATCACTCCGAGGTCCTTCACTTTGAAGCCGTTACATTGTGTCACCACCGCTACGATGTTCTTCCCTATGTCGTGTACGTCGCCCTTCACCGTGGCCATGATGACGGTGTTGTTTTCAGAGTCTTTCGGATTACTCGGATTATTCTGATTAGCCTTCATATACGGCTCCAGCACGCTGACGGCCTTCTTCATCACGCGTGCCGACTTCACCACCTGCGGCAGGAACATCTTGCCCTCGCCGAAGAGCTGCCCTACCCTATCCATGGCCGGCATCAGATACTGGTCAATCACGCCCAGCGGTGTGCCTGCCTGCTGGTAAGCCTCCTCGGTGTCCTGGTCTATGAAGTCGGTCATGCCCTTTAGCATGGCATATTCTATGCGTTTCTCAAGCGGTTCGGTGCGCCAGTCGGCGGCAGGTTTCTTTGAGGCTGTTCCCCCACCCTGCGCTTTCTTTGCTTCTTCCTCAGCCCTTACCTTCTCAGCATATTCTATGAGACGCTCAGAGGGAGTGAGCTCGTCGTCAGCAGCGTGTGCAGTGGTATTCATCACCACCGGCTCCACCACTCTGAGCATCTCCTCAGGAATATCCTCATAGCGCATATTCATGGCGGGGTTTACTATGCTCATGTCCAGACCGAGCGGTATGGCATGGTGCAGTATTACCGAGTGCATGGCCTGGCGTATCTTGTTGTTGCCACGGAAGGAGAACGACAGGTTGCTTATGCCGCCCGACAGGTGTACTTCGGGCATCTCCTTGTGTATCGTCTCACATGCTGCCACAAAGGCACGGCCGTAGTCGTCGTGCTCAGGCATTCCCGTGGCCACTGACAGTACGTTAGGGTCGAAGATGATGTTTTCCGTAGGGAAGCCTATGCCCTTGAGCAACTGGTATGCACGGCGT
Organism: uncultured Prevotellaceae bacterium; assembly: GCA_946534585.1. Classification (GTDB taxonomy): domain Bacteria; phylum Bacteroidota; class Bacteroidia; order Bacteroidales; family Bacteroidaceae; genus Prevotella. Next base: position 13,688 of record CAMNCV010000115.1, on the reverse strand, counting down.
GCCACCGTTACCTTGCGCTCGTAGGTGTCTGCCTGCCCCTCCTCGTCGAAGAGCATCACTACCGTGGCTGCGCCCATCTTGTGTATGTGGCGTGCCTTGGCAAGGAATTTCTCCTCGCCTTCCTTCAGACTGATGGAGTTGACTATCGACTTGCCCTGCACACACTCCAGTCCCGCCTTCAGTATCTCCCATTTTGATGAGTCTATCATCACCGGCACGCGTGCTATCTCGGGTTCTGAGGCAATGAGGTTGAGGAACGTCTGCATGGCTGTCACACCCTCTATCAGTCCGTCGTCCATGCAGATGTCAATGACGTGCGCACCATTATCTACCTGCTGGCGCGCCACGCTGAGAGCGGTGTCGTAGTCTTTTGCCTGTATGAGTTTTTTGAATTTTGCCGAACCTGCCACGTTGGTACGCTCGCCGATGTTGAAGAAGGCACTGTTCTCGTTTCTCACCTCCAGCATCTCCAGTCCGCTGAGCAGCATGGGCTTTATCCTTGTGTCGGCAGGCAGTGGTCGTGGCTTTGCCGTCAGTGACTCTGCTTTCAGTGCCCTTATGTGGTCAGGCGACGTACCGCAGCAGCCGCCGTAGATGTTAACCAGACGCTCTTTGAACACCTCCTTGGCCACCTCGGCGAAAGTCTCCGGTGTCTCGTCATAGCCACCCATCACGTTAGGCAGTCCGGCATTAGGATGCACGCTGACGGGGCATGGTGCTATCTCTGACAGTCGGCGGAGCCACGGCAGCAGTTGCTTGGCTCCGAAGCCGCAGTTCAGTCCGATGGCAAGCAGGTTGCCATGGCTTAGTGAGGCGCAGTAAGCCTCCACGGTCTGACCGCTGAGTGTGCGGCCTGAGGCATCAGAGAGCGTACCGCTGCATATAATGGGAATGTCGCGCCCTGTTTCCTCGCTGAGGTCCATGATGGCCTTGAGTGCTACCTTGGCGTTCAGAGTGTCGAAGATAGTCTCCACGAGCAGCACGTCGGCACCGCCGTCAATGAGTCCGCGTGCCTGGTCATGGTAGGTGTCATAAAGCTGTTGGAAGGTAATGTCGCGCTGAGCAGGATTGTTCACGTCGCCGCTCATCGACAAGGTCTTGTTCGTCGGACCCATGGAACCGGCGATGATTAACCCCTTCCCCTGCCCCCTCCCGAGGGAGGGGCTTAATATGGTGTCGTTGGTATCTCTTGAAGTGTCATCTGTTGTTCCACACTGTTGCTTTGCAGAAGGCATATCCTCCCCTCCCCTCGGGGAGGGGTTAGGGGTAGGGGTTGTCACTATAGCCCTGCGCGCACACTCTGCCGCCGTACGGCTTATCTCATACACCATGTTCTCAAGACCATAGTCGGCGAGCGAGAAGCAGTTGCAGTTGAAAGAGTTCGTCTCTATGATGTCGGCCCCGGCCTCTATGTAAGCTCGGTGCATAGCTATGATGGCTTCAGGCTTGGTAAGACACAACACATCGTTGCACCCCTTCAGTGGCACGGGGTGATTGCGGAACCGTTCCCCCCGAAAGTCCTCCTCCGTAAGGTTCAGTCCCTGCAGGTATGTACCAGTGGCGCCGTCGAGAATAAGTACGCGCTCCTGCATTATGTCAAGTATTTCCTGTCGTGTCATGTGAAAAATGTTCAGTTTGCCAGTTGATTATGTTTGTCTTCCCTGTAATATCTCAAGCATCTCAGCTGGCGTTACTACGATGGGTTTCTGTGGAAAGTGTTTTATGTTGCCAGTGACCAAATAGGCATCTTCTTTCGACATTGCCACTTCGTAGAAAACAATGTCTTTTGGGTCAGGAAAAACCTCATCGCTTTGAGTGCGTTGGGTGCTGATGCCTTGCTTATGAATTCTTTCAATGATTTTGTCAATAATTTGTTTTGGAAACCCAAATTTTTTGCGATGGAGCACTTCCTTGTATTCTTGTATGATTTCATCATTATACAAGGCAGTTATTTCATTTTCGATTATTGCGTTCAGGATTTTGGCTGTGGCTGCGTCGCTATGTCGTGTCAGCATTGCTGATACGATGACGTTAGTATCAATCACTGCATATATCATCTTATTTCCCCTCCCTGTAAAGTCTTATTTCCTCGTTTATTTCATCAAGGGTAAGTTCGGGGAATTTCCCTTTTTCAGCCATTCTCCTCAATTTTAGAAATGCCTCCTTTCCGTCCATGTCTTTCTTTTTGGTTCGTGCTTTTATTTCGAAGGGAATTTTGCGGTAAGCCACCACGGCATTGGCGAATATGTTCATGGCGGTGTTGGCGCTCATGCCGAATTCTGTGCAGAGTTCATCGAATGATGATTTCAGTGCAGAGTCCATGCGGACTGTCATAGATACTTGTGCCATAGTTATTCGTTTTTTATGGGTTATTAAATGTTTCTGTGGCAAAGTTAGTAATTTTTATTGCATTATGCAAGCATTTTACCATAAATTTGATATCAATAAATAAAGCCGCAAGACTTTCTTAGGTCCTGCGGCTGTTATTATGTGTGTTTCTCAGTACATCAGGTGTTGCTTGCTCTTGTTCTTCCATCCGGCATCGCTCTTGTATTTTGAGATGTAGATGACCAGGTTGGCGTCGCTCTTGTACTTGGTGAAGTAGATTTTCTTCTTTGCGTCGCTCTTGTATTTGCAGAAATACCACAGGCCCTGATTGCCCTGGGCATCGCTCTTGTAGTCGCATTTATATACTACGAGGTCGGCATCGCTTTTGTAATCAGTAACATACACTTTTACGTCGGCATCGCTTTTATAGTCGCATGAATACACGGCTTGAGCCTTTATGGCTGTTACTGCCATAATCATAAGCATGGAAATGAATAGTCTTTTCATTGTCATAGAGAGGTTTGTTTATGTTGGTTTGACGTTAAGGTGGGTTTGTTTGTTTTTCTGTGACAAAGTTAATAATTTTTCTTTCTTCCTGCAAGCATTATGCCATAAATATTGCATGAGGTGTTATTCTTCGCCCTGATTGAGGTATATGTTAACTATTGCGTTGGCATCGCTCATGGTTATGGTGCCGTCGATGTTCGCGTCGGCTGCCTTCAGGTTGAAATTCTCTATGCCGTCCTTGTCGGTGGCAAGGTAGTAGTTTACCACGGCGTTGGCATCGCTCATGGTCACGAGACCGTCGCTGTTTACGTCGCCGAGTATGTAGTCGTCATTGATGCCTAATATATGTAGCAGTCCGCGGTAGGCATTGATTTCGCCGTAGCCATATTCGTTGTTGGGGTAGGAGAGGGCTGCATCGGGGTGGCGTGAGGTGTTGGCGAATACATCGAGCACCTCATCGTGTGTCAGCGTGGGTTTCGCCTGCATCCACAGGGCTATCGTGCCGGCCACGGCGGGCGTTGACATTGACGTGCCGTCAGAGCGCATCCAGCCGTATTGCTTGCCGTCGTACAGGCTCTCCCTGACAGATGCGTGACCGCCCGTCTGCGAACGGTAGTAGCTGTTGTAGGCGGAGCGCACCTTGTAGCCCGGTGCCGTGATGTCGGGCTTTATATAGCCGTGTAACGTAGGTCCGATGCTTGAGCGCGTGTCTCTCAATCCGCCCTGTTCCCACCATGCCGTGAAACCGCAGCCTATGACGGAGGGCAGTGCCGCCGGACTGCCGCAGTTGCCTGCCATCAGTGCGCCCGTGAGGGTGGGGGAGTACTGCGTTCCGCTGACGAGTTCGCTGTTCTGGCAGAAAATTTCTGCCTCGGTGTCAGCACCGATTATCTCGATGCCGTAGGTCACAGTGGTAAACGATTTCTTGGTCTGGTAGAGGAAGATGTCGTAGCCCACGCGGTTCTGGTCGAAACCGTCGGCACCGCTGTATATGTATATATCGAGACTGTCAAGTTTCTTGCTTGGCGTCTTTATAGTGTAATCCTCCCATTTCAGTCCGCTCATAGAGCGTGAAAGTCGGTTGCCAGGCAGGAAGTCAAGCGAATATTCCTTTGTGCGCCCCTCAGCCTCAGTACGTGAGTAGTCGGTGATGCGCAGCTTCAGGGTCTTCTTGGTGCTGATATTGATTACGCATAAGTTTTCGCTGGTGGAAATAATGCCTCCCACGGTGTCCGTCTCCTCTGTCTTGGGCAGATAGCAGTATTTCTTTCCGCTGTTGCCTATCGATGCCACGATGATGTGGCCGGGCTTGCTTGTCAGACTGTCCAGATAAGCATTGAGCAGTGCGTCTTCGCCAGTCATATCCTGTGTGCCGGAGATGCTGTATGACACCACGGCAGGCTTGCCTACCGAGTCGGCGTATTCGAAGATGCGCTGAAAGGCAAGGGTGTTGAGTGTCGTTGTGTTTAAGTTCTTTACGTTGCTTGATATGTACGACTTATTGGAACTTATTACGCAGCCTACGGCATAGATGTCGGCCTCGGGTGCCATGCCGGTGAAGGGGGTGTCCCATCCCGAACCTGCTGCCGTGCCCATGGTGTGTGTGCCGTGCCATTCCGTCTTACTGTCAACGGTGTGTCCCTTCTCCAGTATCGCCGTGGTGTCGGTAAGCAGCAGTCCCATAGGAAATTGTCGCTTCGCCTGATAGTCGTCGGTAGCGGAATAGTCGAGCATATCCCACGCGCGAACTATCCTCAGATGTCCATCTTTGGCGGAGCGGAACGTAGGGTGCGTGAAGTCGATGCCGATATCCACCACGCCGACTACCACGCCTGTGCCATCGTAGCCATAGGGTAGGGGCGAGGCACCGCCCCACAGGTAGTCAGCGTCTATCACTCGTGCCACGCTGTCGTTGTCGGCCTGGTAGTCGTTGGCGTTAGCCTCTATGCGCACCACGCGCTCATCCTCTGACAGTGCAGTGAGTTTGCTCACTGGCACGCTGCAGATGTGTATGTCGCCCTGCCGTGCAATGCTGTATTCTGCAACAGCCTCTGCGTCAGTTGCTTTCACGAACACCAGCGTCCTGTCTTCTGTCGCTGATAGGGTAGGGGTGACACCCTTCGCCTGAGCCACTGCGTTGTTTTCGTTTGAAGAACTAATATCCCCTTCATTCTTCAATGCTGTATTATCGCTTTGCCATTGCGCTGCAACCCCTCTCACCCAGCGCGACATCTTGCTGTATTGTTGTGCATTACAAGTAAGAGTAGCAAGCATTATCAGTATTATAGTGAGTATCTTTTTCATAGGCAGAGTTATTGTAATAATAATCTCTTAAATCTGCGTAATCCGTTTTAATCCGTTGTTGTTATAATCTATGTAATCAGTGTAATCCGTGGTAGTAAGAACAATCCGCGTAATCCGTTTTAATCCGTTGTTTTTATAATCTATGTAATCAGCGTAATCTGTGGTAGTAAGAACAATCCGCGTAATCCGTTGTTTCTTGTTTCTCACAGAAATCACATAAAATTCGTTTAATCCGTCTTAATCCGTTGTTGTTATAATCTATGTAATCTGCGTAATCCGTGGTAGTAAGAACAATCCGCGTTTTCTTAGTGCGCTTCGAGCCAGTTCATGCCCCATCCGCAGTCGGCGGTAAGTGGCACTGCCAGTTCGGCGGCTCCCTGCATCTCCTCCATCACGATTTGCTCCACGCGCTCCCTCTCCTCAGGTAGCACCGAGAAGTTGAGTTCGTCATGCACCTGAAGCAATAGCCTGGCTTTCAGCCCTTCACGCTTCAGTCGCTGCCACACCCTTACCATGGCGATTTTCATTATGTCGGCCGCCGTACCCTGTATAGGGGCATTCACGGCATTGCGCTCAGCAAACGAACGCACTGTTCCGTTCTTTGAGTTGATGTCTGGCAGATACCTGCGCCTTCCAAACAGCGTAACGGCGTAGCCACGCTCACGTGCCTGCTCCTTGCATCGCTCTATGAAGTCCATCACCTTTGGGAATGATTCGAAGTATCCGTCAATCAGTGCTTTAGCCTCCTTGCGCTCTATGCCGAGACCCTGTGCCAGTCCGAAGGCTGATATGCCGTAGATGATGCCGAAGTTGGCGCTCTTGGCCTTTCGACGTTCCTCTTTCGTTACCTCGTCAATGCTCTTGTGATTTATCTTTGCTGACGTTGCTGCATGGATGTCCTGACCGCTCTTGAAGGCTTCAATCATGTGCTCGTCGCCGCTCATCGAGGCCATGATGCGAAGCTCCACCTGCGAGTAGTCGGCACTGAAAAATTCTTCTCCTTCCTCTGGTATGAAGCAGCGTCTGATTTCCTTACCGTCTTCCGTCCTGACAGGTATGTTCTGCAGGTTAGGGTCGCTCGACGACAGTCTGCCCGTGGCCGTAACACATTGGTTGAATGTGGTGTGTATGTGTCGCGTTTGCGGGTTTATTAGTCGCGGCAGTGCCTCTACGTATGTACCTAATAGTTTCTTTAACCCTCTGTAGTCCAGTATCTTTCCTACGATAGGATTGTTCGCACGCAGTGAGTTCAATACCTCCTCGTTAGTCACGTATTGTCCTGTCTTAGTCTTCTTCGGCTTCTCCATTATCTGCATCTTGCCGAAGAGTATGTCGCCCACTTGTCGGGGCGATGCAATATTAAACTGCTCTCCTGCCAGTTCGTATATCTCTTTCTCCAGTGTCAGCAGCCTGTCTTCCTGTTCCCTCTGCACTTCTTTAAGTGCCTTGGTGTCAAGTCTTACTCCGTTCATCTCCATCTCTGCCAGCACTGGCACCAGTGGCATCTCCACCTCAAGAAACAGTTTCTCTAATCCGTCTTCTTTCAGTCTCTTCTCCAGTTCCCTTTTCTCTTTCAGAAGCACTGCCGCCCTTTCGGCTCTATATTCCGCCTCTGTGTAGTCTTTGTTTCTATGCAAGTCAGGATTTATCAGATAGTGTGCTATCATCACATCCCAAAGTTTCCATTCGGCTATCTTCTCTCCTTTGTTCTCTTCTTTTTTATTTGTGGCGTTATTGTCGCTGCCCTGCCAGTTGGTCATTACCTCTGTCAGTCTTTTTCCGTCTTGCACAACCACTGTCTTCTGTGCAATCTGTTTTTGTAGCTCTTCTGCTTTTTCAAAAAGTGGAAACTCTATAACCCAAACGGTGTTTTCTTCCGCTGAAAGGCTAATTTCTTCTATTTTTACATTTAAAAAGCCGTTTGCACTGTATTTTGCGCTAAAACTAACTTCTTCCTTTTGCGCCATTTGTTCACAAATCTCTTGCAAACCTCTCTCATCTTCAATATGTTGTACTTTTATGTCATCGTATTTTATTTCTGTTTCTTTGAGATATTCTAAGTCTTCTGTCCCCTCGTTAGGCTCTGCGTCAAAGAGTGAGAGTTGTCCGTTAACACTTTTTTGCTTTTCGTTACTTTTCTTTGCGCTTGCTTTTCCTTTGCTACTTCCTTCCCTGTTAGTGGTGTTACCATCGCCGCCTTGTCCGAGCATCTTTTGCGCCATGGTCTTAAACTCCAGTTCACGGAATATCTCTGCCAGGCGTTCCTTGTCTGCCTCTTGGATGACCATATCCTCCATTGATGTCTCAATCGGCACGTCGGTTCTGATTGTTGCCAACTGTCTTGACAGTCGTATGTCATCTACGGCTCCCTCCACCTTCTCGCGCAACTTTCCCTTTATCTCAGCAGTACGACTGAGTAATCCCTCTATCGACCCAAACTCATTGATTAGTTTCACGGCAGTCTTCTCTCCAACTCCCGGGCAACCCTGATAGTTGTCTGACGCATCGCCCATCAGTCCCAGCAGGTCGATAACCTGTGCGGTTGACTCTATGCCATATTTCTCTATGACCTCCTTGGGTCCCATGTCGTCATATCCGCCGCCATGACGAGGACGGTACATGTGGATGTTCTCCGTCACCAGCTGTGCATAGTCCTTGTCAGGCGTAAGCATATACACCCTCATACCTTCGCGTTCGCCCATGCCGGCCACGGTTCCGATGACGTCATCAGCCTCAAAGCCGTCAACCTGAAGTATTGGAATCTTGTATGCCTCCAGTATGTTTTTAATAATAGGTATGGATAGTCTGATATCCTCTGGTGTCTCTTCGCGCTGTGCCTTGTAGTCAGGAAACATCTCGTGGCGGAATGTCTTCCCATGGTCAAACGCCACGGCCAGGTGAGAGGGTAGGGCACCTATCGTTGGCTGCACCTTCGTCATCACCTCATTCAGCGTATTGCAGAATCCCATCACGGCACTCGTGTTCAGTCCCTTTGAGTTTATCCTCGGACTCCTTATCAGCGCGTAGTAACTCCTGTATATCAGTGCGTAGGCATCAATCAGTATCAGTATCTTCTTATTATCCATTATATATTATTTAATCTCTTAATTCTTAATTATATTCCCAAATAGCAAAATTACAAATAAATTTTCAAATAATCATCAACTTTATACCCAAAAAACCAATTTTTTTTTGTAATTTTGTACTTCAATAATACACAAACAAGCATTGAACGATTTTCTTTCCATAATACGCCAACCCATAGAGACTGAGCTACAACAATTCGTTGAGCTTTTCAATCAGTCGCTCTCTCATGCCGATGGTACCCTTGAGCAAGTGCTCAACTATATTCGTCAGCGTGCGGGAAAACGTATGCGTCCAATGCTTATACTATTGACTGCTAAAGCGTTAGGCTCTGTAACCAACGTTACACACCTATCTGGCGTTGCCCTTGAACTGCTACATACGGCGTCTCTCGTGCATGACGACATCGTAGATGAAGCCAGTGAGCGACGCGGACAGCCCAGCGTCAATGCCGTTTATGACAACCGCATCGCGGTGCTCGTAGGCGACTATATCCTCTCAACGGCTCTACTCAGCGTTTGCCAGACAACTCGCCTCGACATCGTTCGCTATCTCTCTGCTCTGGGACAAACGCTCTCCAACGGTGAGATACTGCAGCTCACAAGCAATGGCTCTGAGCAAATCAGCGAACAGGCTTATTATGATGTTATACGTCAGAAGACTGCTGCTCTCTTTGAGGCTTGCTGCACTATGGGTGCCATGTCGGTAGGTGCAAGCGATGATGACGTAAAGGCTGCTGCGCAGTTCGGACAAACTCTTGGCACTATCTTCCAGATACGTGACGACATCTTCGATTATTTCCCTTCACCGCAGATAGGAAAGCCCTCTGGTAATGATATGCTCGAAGGCAAACTCACCCTGCCTGCCATACATTGTGTTCTTGAAGCCAACGACCCCGACATCACGGCTCTTGCCATGCGCGTAAAACAGCATAACGCCTCGCAGCACGACATTCGTCAGCTCGTCAACTTCACCCTCGACAATGGCGGAATAGAATATGCCGAACAACAGATGCATCGTCTTCATGCCGATGCCATGAAGTATATCAACGAGAGGGTAGGGCAGTCTGACATCAACAAGGCTCTTACAGCCTACCTCAATTACTGCATTCAGCGTAACATCTGATGCCACCTTTCTTTCCCCTTTTTCTTGTGCGTGGTATCAACACTTTCCTTGTATGTAGTATCAACTTTCCTTGTATGTAGTTTCTTTTTCTTGTATGTAGTATTCCCTTTTCTCTAAACGGAGATTTCATCAACTCTATTATATACATAAGCAAAAGCATTGAGATTACCATTTAATCTCAATGCTTTTGCCTTGTAATAGCATAGCCTTATCGAACTTATTGCTATGCTCTATATTCTAATCTTCTTTTTCTTGTGCGTAACGATATTATCGCTACTCCTGCAGTTACATCTCATTCATCAGTACTTCCGCCAGTCTTGATGTTCCTATGCGGAAGAGGTCGTGCTTCAGCCATTCCTCGCCCAATACCTCTTTCACTATGGTGTAATATATCACAGCATCCATGCTCGTGTTTATTCCACCAGCAGGTTTGAAACCTACCTTTCGTCCTTCCTCTTTATAGTAATCACGTATCGCCTCACACATCACTAAGGCTGCCTCAGGAGTAGCAGAAATCTTCTCCTTACCCGTGCTCGTCTTTATGAAGTCTGCTCCTGCATTCATCGCAAGAAATGACGCCTTCCTGATATTCTCTGCCGTCACTAAGCATCCAGTTTCCAGTATTACCTTTAGCCTTACTCCATCACCACATACGGCTTTCATCTCTCTTATCTCATCCATTACTCCCTCTTCATCGCCACACAGAAACTTTCCCACTGGCATCACCATGTCTATCTCCGTTGCTCCGTCCTTGATTGCTAAAGCCGTCTCTACGGTCTTCACTTCTGTGAAAGTCTGTGATGATGGAAAACTTCCACTCACACATGCTATCTCCACTCCCTCTACGTCGAGACATTCTTTTACTACTTCCGCAAAACAAGGATACACGCATATTGCTGCAGGGTGGGGTAGTTCGGGGTGTTCATTATCCCAGCGGTTCACCTGTTCTACGAAAGCCATCACCGACTGCTCTGAGTCCGTACACTTCAAGGTAGTGTAATCCATACTTCCAAACAAAAACCTCTTAACATCAGCGTTGTCATTCTCCACCGCCTTTGCAATAATCTCTTTCAATTCCATAGTCTTTCTTTTTGTTCGTTCATTTATTATATATATTTTTTAATATTCTTTAGTAACCTCAAATCTCATGGTTATTCATCATAATAAGAAATTAAAAACCAAGTAGGTACAACAACAATGTTTCACGTGAAACACTTCTATGTGATAATTATCTTATATGTTTCACGTGAAACATATAAGTTGTAACTTGCTTACATTTTGCCGCTTGCGGCAAAATGTTCGGCGATAATTTTTGCTTTGCTTGCACCGATGAGTGGTGCGAGTTCTTCAGTGCCGCCGCTTGCGGCGGCGTCGCGCAGATTTTTTACTGTTTTATATTTCTTGAGCAGGGTTTCTCGTGTCTTCGTGCCGATGCCTGGTATATCGTCCAGTTCAGAATGTAGTGCGTGTTTTGAGCGTTTGTCTCTGTGGAACGAGATAGCGTATCTGTGAACTTCATCCTGCATTGCAGTGAGCGCACGGAACAGTTCGCTTTCTGGTTTCAACTGTACGGTGACGATTTCTGCTTCTCCCGTTGATTTTATTTTGTGGTCTTCTGCTGACGCTCTGTTATTGTTTCTTGCAGAATTTTCATGTTTTAATCCTTTTAATTCCTCTGATCCGTTTAGTTCTTTTTGAACGTAATTCGTTCCATCCGTGTAATCTGTTGTTTCGCTATTTGTATAATCCGTGCCCTCAGTGTAATCCGTTTCAATCCGTTGTTTCTTAGTTCCCACAGATATCACAGATTTACACAGATAATTCGTGTTCAAAGAAAAATCCGTGTCCTCAGTGTAATCTGTTGTAGTATTCTTTATTCCGTCGTTAGAATAATCCGTGTAATCCGTGTTCTCCGTTGTTTTGTTATTTGTAGAATCCGTGCTATCAGTGTAATCTGTGGTAGTATTCTTTCCTTCGTTGTTAGAATAATCCGTGCCATCCGTGTAATCCGTTTCAATCCGTTGTTTCTTAGTTTTCACATGTATCACAGATTTACACAGATAATTCGTGTTCAAAGAAAAATCCGTGTCCTCAGCGTAATCTGTGGTAGTATTCTTTATTTCTTCGTTAGAAAAATCCGTGTAATCTGTGTCCTCCGTTGTTTCGATGTTTGTAGAATCCGTGCTATCAGTGTAATCTGTGGTAGTATTTTTTGCTTCGTCGTTAGAGTAATCCGTGTAATCCGTATCCTCCGTTGTCTCGCTGTTTGTATAATCCGTGTCCTCAGCGTAATCTGTGGTAGTATTCTTTATTTCGTTATCTGTAGTAGTGTTGTCATATCTGAGGAATAGCAGTTCCTGCGTACGGTGTTTGTCGTTCTTTGCCAGTCCGGCGATAGGTATGTCCAGTCCTAACTGCCCGTGTACTATCTCCTGCACGCAGTGCATCTGTCCCACACCACCGTCACATATTATAAGGTCGGGTAGGTTCTCTCCGTCGCGATAGCGACGGAACGTTACCTCCTGCATCGAGGCATAATCGTTAGCCCCTTCTACCGTCTTGATGTTATACTTCCTGTAATCCTGCTTGCTCTTCTTCATACCCTTATATACCACCATTCCTGCAACGGCATCCGTGCCTGATATGTTTGAGTTATCAAACAATTCTATGCGGTAAGGCAGTTTCTTCAGACCGAGCTTCTCTTGCAGTTCCTTCATCAGTCGGGTGTATTTCTGTTCAGGGTTCAGTTTGTCAGCCTGCTTTAGGCGGTCTATGCGGTATTGCTTGCAGTTCATCATCGACAGTTCCAGCAGATGGTGCTTGTCGCCCCTCTGTGGAACGAAGAACTCTGCCCCCTCCATCTGCCAGTCCAGTTCAAATGGCACGATTATCTCTTTTGCTTTACTACCGAACCTCTCCCTTATTTCTATAATAGCCTGCAGCAACAGATCCTCGTCTGTCTCCTCAAGCTTTCGTTTGTATTCGTAGGTAAACGACTGGTTAATCGTGCCGTTCGTCACGTGCATATAGTTGATGAAAGCATTCTGTCGGTTGTCGTCATCGTCAATGCAGAACACGTCAACGTCTGTTATCGTGTGGCTCACCACCTCGCTTTTTGCGCAGAACTGGTCGATAAGCATATATTGTTGCTTCAGTTCTTCAGCCTTTTCAAACTCCATTCTCTCTGCGCACTGCATCATCTCGTTATATACAATCTTGCTTAGTTCGCGCGTGTTTCCTTTCAGTATCTCGCGTGCCTTCGCTATGTTCTGCTGGTAGTCATCCCACGACTGGCGGTCGATACACGGTGCGCCACAGTTCTTTATGTGATACTCCAAGCATGGAGAATATTTTCCCGTTTTCACGTTCTCTTGTGTTAGAGGGAAACGGCATGTGCGCGGTTTATAGAGTTTCTTTATCAGGTCAAGGATAGTGTACATTGACCCGAGGTGAGAGTAGGGACCGTAGTATGTACCCCATTTCTTATTTATCGTACGTGTCTTGAAAATGCGCGGATATTGTTCACCCGTCACGCAGATAGAGGGGTATGTCTTACCGTCTTTCAGCAGCACGTTGTATCGAGGGTTATACTTCTTTATCAGCGCATTCTCCAGCAGCAGTGCATCCTCTTCCGTATTCACCACCGTGTAGGAAATATCCCATATCTTCGAAACAAGCACCTTTGTCTTAAACCTGTCCACCTCTTTGTGGAAATACGATGAAACGCGTGATTTCAGTTTCTTTGCCTTGCCTACATATATAATCACCCCGTTCTTGTCATAGTATTGATAAGAACCAGGTTTCTCAGGCATACTAAGCACTATCTGCTTCAGCCTCTCCAATCGTTGTATATCTTCTTCCTTCGTCATCTTTTAATTTACAAATATTCTTTGTTTCTCACAGAAATCACAGAAATCACAGAAATCACAGAAATCACGGAAATCACAGAAAATTCGTACAATCCGTTTAATCCGTCTTAATCCGTTGTTTCTTATAATCTATGTAATCAGTGTAATCCGTGGTCGTTAATATTTCTTGTAATCAGTGGTTGATTTTATTCTTTGTCCCAATTTATCGAATTATCGAATTTTAATTAGTACAATCCGTTTAATCCGTTTTAATCTGTTGTTTCTTATTTCGCACAGATATCACAGATATCACAGAAATCACAGAAAATTCGTGTAATCCGTTTTAATCCGTTGTTTATATAATCCGTGTCATCAGTGTAATCTGTGGTCGTTAATATTTCCTGTAATCAGTGGTTGTTGAAATATCTTTGTCCCGATTTATCGAATTTTAATTCGTGTAATCCGCGTAATCAGTTTTAATCCGTTGTTGTT
>CAMNCV010000114.1 GCA_946534585.1 uncultured Prevotellaceae bacterium | reverse complement strand
GGTTGCTACAATAACGCTCAAAATCGGTTCGGACATCAGTTCTGGCAACTATACCGCCAGTATAAAAGGAATTGCACTGTCAGATGTCACGGGCGTGTCGCATGAAACTGCTGATGTGGATTTTACGATTACGGTAAAGGCTGATGAAGAGCCTGTAGAGATTACGGCAAACAGCTACACTATTAAGTATGGTGATGACCTTCCGGATTTCGGATATACAAGCACAGGCGCAGAGCTGAAAGGAGTACCTGCAATTAGTTGTGAGGCAACATCTTCTTCACCAGTCGGCACTTACGATATCGTTGTTTCCAAAGGAACGTTAGAGAATACTATGGTTACTTTTGTAAAGGGTACGCTGACAATTGAGAAGGCTCCGTTGACCATTACGGCAAAGAGTTATACGCGCAAACAGGGAGAGGCTAATCCTACTTTTGAAGTAGATTACGAAGGTTTTAAGAACAGCGAGACAGAAAGTGTGCTGACAAAAGAGCCTACCTTAACCTGTTCGGCCACTGCATCTTCAGCTCCTGGCGAGTATGTAATTATTCCCAGCGGTGCTTCTGCAACAAATTATGTTATTTCGTATGTGAATGGTAAGCTTACTGTAACGGATGCTGACCCCGTGACGATTACGGCCAAGAGTTATACCATCACCTATGGAGATGCGCTGCCCAAGTTCGAATATGAAACGACGGGGGCTGTACTCAGTGGTACACCACAATTGAATTGTACTGCTACGAGCACCTCAAACGTCGGCACCTATGACATTGTCATTTCAAAAGGAACAGTTACGAATTACAATGTGACTTACGTTAAGGGTACTCTGACTATCGAGAAGGCTCCGCTTACCATCAGCGGAGGAACCTACACCATGAAGCAGGGTGATGCCCTACCTGAGTTGAAGGCTGAGTATAAAGGTTTCAAGAATGGTGAGACGGAAGATGTATTGACAAAGAAACCTACACTCTCAACTACTGCCACTTCATCAAGTAATCCTGGTGAATATGAAGTGATGGTTGCAGATGCAGAGGCTCAGAACTATGAAATTAGTTACAAGGCTGGTAAGATTACTGTAACTCAGGCAGATGCAATTATCGTTACTGCCAAGAGTTATACTATCACCTATGGAGATGCGCTGCCCAAGTTCGAATACACCTTTGAAGGTGCTTCGCTAACAGGCGCGCCTGATATTACTTGCTCGGCAACTTCTACTTCTCCTGTTGATGAATATGATATTGTTGTAAGTAAGGGAACCGTGACCAACTACAACGTAACATTTGTAAATGGTAAGCTGACCATTGCTAAGGCTCCTCTGACCATCACAGCCAAGAGCTATGCCATCAAGCAGGGCGAGGCACTTCCGACATTCGAGGCAGAGTTCAGTGGTTTCAAGAACGATGAGACTTCCATTGTGCTGACAAGACAGCCGACAATCACTACTACAGCTACATCTGTAAGTGCTCCTGGAACATACGACATAGTAGTCGCTGATGCTGATGCCCAGAACTACGACATCACTTATGTGAAGGGTGCGTTGACTATTACACCAGATGTTACGGGTATAAAAGATCTTAGTGTGGACAACCCTGTTAATGTGTACGACTTGCAAGGCAATAGGATTCGTTCAAAGGCGACTACGCTAAGTGGTCTTGCTAATGGTATTTACATTGTAAATGGACGTAAAGTGATAGTAAAATAAATTATTCTGAGTGAACAGAAAAGAGGTCTACACAAAACATTTGATGCAGACCTCTTTTTTTCTGCCTCAAGCAACGCTGAGGCTATCTCCTCTATTTGTATGGACGGACCTTATAGTATGGTGACGGATGACGTGCCAATGGTATGTGGTGATGTGTTTGGTGTGAATGATATGGCGGACGCGCCGAGGGTGTTCTGCGAAGAGCTGGGCGTGGAGATGCTTCTGCGGTGGCCGCTGGGTTGATAACAATGCCTTTTTCTGGATTTATGCCTTGTTTTTGTTGAAAATGCACTTAGATAGTGCATGTTTCTTGATAATTCTGCACTATCATAGTGCAATTTGTTTATCTCTGTACCCAATTTGAAGCATGAACGCTCATGGTATATTAGTAAGCATCCGATAAGCTACAGGTAGTAATACCTATATATATATTGTTGCTTCCGCAACCGCACGGTGAACAGCTATTCGGAGTACTGGCTATGCGAGAAGTGAGCTACATGGCTGTCTTATCTCTTCAATTAGAATTTAGCTATTGGTACGACATCTATCTTATAGCCATCCTTCTCGATGGTGCGCTCGTCATCATAGGTCACAATGGTGAGATTGTCACACTTCAGTTCACCTGCACATTCCACTATTGCGTCAACCTCGCGCTTCTCCGTCTTGGGACTGCTCAGCTCAAAACATACTTGCACCAGACGCTCGATGTGTACTCCTTGGCGCAATACGAAATCAACTTCTTTATCGTTTCGTGAACGATAATAGAACATGGTTTTCTCGGTGTCGTAGCCACGGCGTACCAGTTCTATGAAAACCTGGTTTTCAAGTAAGCGTCCGAGATTCTCAGTCACAGAGAAAGCCTTAGCAGCTACAAAGCCGTTATCTACGACATAAACTTTCCGCGGTGCTTTTTTCATCAATTTCAGTTTATTGTTGTAGCGAGACAGATAATAGAACAGATAAGGCTCATGAAGATAGTCCATGTATTTTTTAGTGGTGTTGACACTCGAAAGCCCTAACTCTTCTGCCAATTCGTTGGCACTAAGCGGGTTGCAGAAATTTGACACCAGATAAACAGCAAGGTTGTTTAGGTCTGTGATGTTTCTCACGTTATGACGCTTGGCCACATCCTTCCACAC
>CAMNCV010000113.1 GCA_946534585.1 uncultured Prevotellaceae bacterium | reverse complement strand
AGAAGTGCTGTACCATACGTCACGGAGTTCGTTGATGTCAAACTCGAATGTCATCTCACGGTCAGCCAGCTTACCGTTAGGTACGGAAGCATTGCTTACAGTCTTGGTGATGACAATCTTGCGGTCTGCCATGCCGAAGTCAGGTGTGCCAATCTTAGCGTAGCCTACGCCTGCATCCTCGAGAATCTTCTTCACGCGGCTTGCATCAGCCTCGTTAACCTGTATGATGACGCCAGGGTTCTCAGCAAAGAGCACCTTAACGATGTCGCCATCCTGTATCTTGTCAAGGTTCAGCGTCATGCCGCCCTTGGTATTAGCGAAGCACATCTCAAGCAGGGCTGTTATCATACCGCCGGCAGAGATGTCGTGACCTGCAAGTACCAATCCCTCGTTGACAAGCTGCTGTATAGCCATGAAGGCATCGCGGAAATATTCTGCGTTCTTGACAGTAGGAACGTCAGAACCGACCTTGCCCATAGACTGAGCGAAGGCTGAACCACCAAGCTGCAGCTGATCGAATGAGAAGTCTATATAGTACAGGCGTGATGCCTTTACCTCTTTTAATACAGGAGAAACGACCTTCTTAATGTCGCTAACCTCACCGCCAGCGCTGACGATTACAGTACCTGGGGCGATAATCTTCTTGCCGTCAGGGTATTTCTGCGTCATACTGAGTGAGTCCTTACCCGTTGGTACGTTGATCTGCAACTCACAGCAGAAGTCTGACAACGCCTTCACTGCCTTATACAGACGAGCATCCTCGCCCTTCTGTGCGCGGCAAGGCCACATCCAGTTTGCTGAGAGTGATATAGAGTCCATACCGTCAGCCATAGGAGCCCATACAAGGTTTGTCAGTGCCTCTGCTACAGAAAGCACAGAACCTGCCTCAGGGTTTGCCAATGCAGCCTGTGGTGCGTGGCCTATAGATGTAGCGATACCCTTTGTTCCTGTGTAGTCAAGAGCTACTGCACCACAGTCAGAGAGTGGCAACTGCAGTTCGCCCTGACACTGCTGACGTGCCACACGGCCTGTTACGGAACGGTCAACCTTGTTTGTGAGCCAATCCTTACATGCCACTGCCTCAAGCTGAAGCACGTTCTTCAGGTAATCTGTCAGCTGAGCATTAAGGGTAGAACCCTCGCTGATGCCTGACTGGTCGTAAGTTACCACGTCGTACTTGCGCTCTACGGTCTGGTCTTCCATCACTGTCTTAGGTGATGAACCGAACATCTGCTCAACAGCGAGGTCGAACGGACGTACACCGTCAGCCTGCTCAAAGGCAAAGCGATGGTCGCCGGTGGTCTCACCAACGGTGTACATAGGAGCACGCTCACGGTCGGCTATCTTCTGCACATGCTCTATGGCACTCTCGTCAATGAGCAGTCCCATGCGCTCCTGTGACTCGTTTGCTATAATCTCTTTTGCAGACAGAGTCTTGTCGCCGATAGGCAGTTTGTCCATGTGGATAAGACCTCCACATTCCTCAACCAATTCTGACAGACAGTTTACGTGACCTGCGCTGCCATGGTCGTGTATAGATACTATTGGATTGTTGTCTTCCTCACCGAGAGCGCGGATTACGTTGTATGCACGCTTCTGCATCTCAGGGTTGGCACGCTGAACAGCGTTGAGCTCAATGCCGCTTGAGTAACGACCTGTCTCTACAGATGATACAGAACCACCACCAAGACCGATGCGGTAGTTCTCGCCACCCATCACGACAATCTTGTTGCCAGCCTGTGGTTCTCCTTTGAGACAGTCGCGCTCCAAGCCGTAGCCTACGCCGCCGGCAAGCATGATAACCTTGTCGTAAGCATACTGCTCTTCCTTCTCCTGATGCTCGAAGGTAAGCACAGAACCGCAGATGAGCGGCTGGCCGAACTTGTTACCGAAGTCAGAAGCTCCGTTAGAAGCCTTGATAAGAATCTGTTCAGGAGTCTGATACAACCACTTACGTACTGGCATAATCTTCTCCCAGCCATGGCTGGTGCTCTCCTTGCGAGGATATGATGTCATATAAACGGCTGTGCCGGCAATAGGCCATGAACCTACACCACCGCCCATACGGTCACGAATCTCACCACCTGTACCAGTAGCAGCACCGTTGAATGGCTCTACGGTAGTAGGGAAGTTGTGAGTCTCTGCCTTCAGTGAGATGACAGACTTCACCTTCTTTATCTTATAGAGGTCAGGATTTGCATGGTCAGCAGGTGAGAACTGCTCAATCTCCGGACCAGCAGAGAATGCCACGTTATCCTTGTATGCAGACAGAATCTTGTTTGGATTCTCCTGTGTGGTCTTCTTAATCATCTGGAAGAGTGAAGACTCCTTCTCCTCACCGTCGATGATGAATGTACCACCAAATATCTTGTGACGGCAGTGCTCTGAGTTAATCTGTGCAAAACCAAACACCTCAGAGTCTGTAAGTGGACGACCGAGTTGCTTCTCAACCTTGTGCAGGTATTCTATCTCCTCCGCAGACAGAGCGAGACCTTCCTGCTCGTTGTATTCCTCAAGGTTATCAATGTGCTTAATGGGCTCTGGCTTGATGTCAACGGTGAATATGTCCTGATCAAGTCCGTCATAGAGACGCTGCAACATCGGGTCTGCTCCCTCCACGTCGTCGATGGTAGGAGCATCCTGCGTCTTTAGTTTAGCACTATCAACAGGATAGTATTCCTCTATACGGCTGATGCCCTTTACAGCCATGTTCTGTGTAATTTCCACGGCATTTGTACTCCACGGAGTAATCATCTCGCGGCGTGGACCAACGTAGTAGCCACTGAGCGTCTGAGCGTCAACCAGATCCGCATTGCCATAAAGCCAGCACAACTCTTTTGCTTCCTGCTCACTGGGCTGATGGTCAATGGCAGTAGCAATGATGTTCTCATTTGGTGTCTTGAAGAATAAAATCATATCTATATTGTGGTTTTCTATTTTTTCTTTCTTTATTTATATTCTATCAGCAAGTTATTCCTACTAAATTGCAAAGTTAATCATTTTTTTTTATTCCGCAAAACAAAACAGAGACAAAAACGTACTTCTGGCGTTTTTGCCGTCAACCACTTGTATATCACATTTCTTATCATAATCATTATACGAACGAACACGACAAAAGTCAAACTGTATTTGAAATTTCTTTCACGTATCCTCGCTTAGTACATATTTTTTACCTAAAGAATAACGATGCAATTAAACCTTATGCAGTTTTTTTGCGTCATAAAATCATAAAAAAAAGAACATACACAAAAAAACATGAGTAAGACGCACCGACTACAGGGATTATTCCTATTCTTTATTGCTTTGTTTTTCAGTTTACAGTCAGTGGCACAGGATGTTGCTACCGAACAAAGCACTTCAACCGTTGTTTCCGCTACAGGAAACAACAGTTCTGCTGCCATTACTGGTCTGCTTATCGACAAGGAAGCCGTAGAGCCTATCATACAAGCCACGGTACAGGTATTGAAGGCTGCCGACTCTTCGTATGTGGCCGGTGCAGTGTCTGACATTGACGGTAACTTCAGCGTGAACGTACCAGAAGACGGCAAATATATAGTAAAAATAACTAATATAGGCTACAAGACCTTGACGCGCAACGTAACGATAAAAGATGGCAACTCTTTTGCTTTCGGCAAGCTCAACATGGAGACCGATGCCGTATTGCTAAAGGAAGTTGTGGCAAACGGTGTAGCCGCAAAGGTGATTGTAAAAGAGGACACCTTTATATATAATGCAGCGGCATATCGCACACCGGAAGGCTCCGTGATAGAGGAGTTGGTAAAGCGTCTGCCCGGTGCACAGATCGACGATGACGGTAAGATTACCATCAACGGTAAGGAGGTAAAGAAGATAAAGGTTGACGGCAAGGAGTTCATGACTGGCGACACACAGACTGCCTTGAAGAACCTGCCTACTGCCATCATCGACAAGGTAAAGGCTTACGATGAGAAGAGTGACATGGCAAAGCTTACAGGTGTTGACGACGGTGAGGAGCAGACTATCCTTGACTTCAACATTAAGAGGGGCATGAACAAGGGTGTACTCGCAAATATAGACCTTGCCGTCGGCACAAAGAGCAGATATGCCGAACAAGGTATGTTTGGGTGGATGAAAGATAACAGCCGTCTGTTTATCTTCGGCAGTGCCAACAACACTGGCGACCGTGGCTTCTCCACCGGTGGCAGAGGAGGTTTCGGCAACCGTGGCAACGGACTGCAGGCAAATAAGATGCTGGCAGCCAACTACAACTATGAGAAGAAGGACAAACTGAAGGCAGACTTCTCTATACGCTGGAACCACGGCGACACCGACACATGGAACAAACGCTCCAGCGAGAATTTCGTATCAACCGTAGGTTCGTTCAGCAACAGCCTTTCGCAGAGTTACGGTCGCAGCAACTCATGGAACTTCACTGGTCGTTTGGAGTGGAAACCCGACACCATGACAACGATTTCTTTCCGCCCTACATTCACTACATCGTCAAGCGACTCTTGGTCTAATAGTCGCAGTATGTCTTACAACAGCGACCCTTACTCCTTTGATGAGGTTAGCGACCCTCTGAATATTGACCAGATGGAGCAGTTGAACAAGCAGATATTTGACAAAAGCTACAAGGAAAGTCTCGGTATTGACTCTCTGCTTATCAACAGCCGCAGGAACAACTCTCTGAGCTATGGCACAAACAACAATCTGAACTTAGAGACCGTCATATCCAGAAAGCTTACCAGCCGTGGCAACAGCATAACTTTCAGAGGACGCTATTCAAGCACTAACAACGATAACGAGTCTCTATCTACGCAAAACGTGACATTGTACCGTCCTACTACTGCAGACTCTATATACTATAAGAACAGGTATAACCTCACTCCAAGCGACAACAAGACTTTCTCGCTCACGGGCATTTACTCTGAACGACTGTCTCAGTTCTCTTTCCTGCAACTGAGATACATGTATCAGTATAGTCACCGAACGAGCAGCCGCAGCACGTATGATTTCTTTAACAAGGATGACTATAGTCAGTTTGAGAACTTAGCTAACATAGGTATATGGGATTATCGCAATTTCGGTAGTTTCCTTAACCCTTACGCTCCTATCGACACTTATTACAGCGATTCGCTGAGCCGTTATTCTGAATACAACAACTATACACACGAGATAGAGCTGACATGGCGACGCGTGACCAACAACTATAACCTCAACTTAGGTGTTATGTTGCAGCCACAGACGCAGCACATGATATATGACTATCTTAACAAGCACTATGACGTGGCACGCTCAGTAACAAATTTCACTCCTACGTTTGACTTCCGTTATCGTTTCACAAAACAGAAGACCTTGCGACTGAACTACCGCGGAAGCACGTCACAGCCATCAATGACTGACATGCTGCCTATCACCGATGACTCTGACCCTCTGAACATCTCGATGGGTAACCCTGAACTGAAACCATCGTTCACTCAACGCTTTGAACTACGATATAGCAACTACGTGCAGAAACACATGCGCACCATCATGGCGTTTATCAACTACTCCAACACAAGCAACAGCGTGTCAAACATGACAACTTATAACGAGAGTACGGGCGGACGCACCACTAAGCCAATGAACATCGATGGTAACTGGAACATACGCAGTGCCTTCATGTTTAACACGGCTCTTGACACTACTGGTGTATGGAACATGAGCAGTATGACCAACGTGTCATATCAGAACCACGCAAGTTATGTAAACCTTAGCAAAAGTGCAGAAGCAACTACAAACTATACACGTTCTACCAGTTTGTCAGAGCGTCTGGGTATGTCTTACCGCAACACATGGCTTGAGGTAGAGCCTAACGGAAACGTGACTTACACCATAACTCGCAACAAGCTGCAGCCTAACGCAAACCTTGACACATGGCAGTTCCAGTATGGTGTTGACATCACCGCCACAGCTCCATGGGGCACAAGTTTCTCTACTGGCGCTCACATGTCATCACGCCGTGGATATAGCGATGCGTCAATGAATACCAATGAGTTCATATGGAATGCTCAGGTTTCGCATAGTTTCCTCAGCAAGAAGAACCTTATAGTGTCACTACAGCTCAACGATATTCTCAACCAAAAGAGCAGTTTCTCTCGCTCTATCAGTGCTAACCAGCGCAGCGACACTTACTACAACAGCATCAACAACTATGCCATGCTACACGTCATATACCGTTTCAATGCCTTCGGCGGCAAGGAAGGTCGTCAGGCTATGCGCGGCTCACGCGGCAACCGTGAAGGCGGCGAAGGAGGCTTCGGCGGTGGACGCCCTGGCGGCAATCGCGGTGGAGGAGGCTTCGGCGGTGGTCGTGGAGGCTTCGGCGGCGGAGGACGCTTCTAACACCTCTATTATATAAACACACTTGAATAATGGCATATAGGCTATACACGATAATAATGGCATGGATACTCTCTGTCAGCACAATGGCTGAAGAGTATTCCATGCCTTTTGTTTTTGTGGAATACAACTGCGAGAATTTCTTTGACTGCCTACACGACACACTAAAGAATGACTACGAGTTCCTGCCTGAAAGTAAACACGCATGGTCTCCAAGCCGATATTACAAAAAGACAAATGACATAGCTCGTGCGATACAACAGTGCGGTGAGATGCAGGAAGGCGACTATCACCTGCCAGACATCGTGGCATTGTGTGAAGTAGAGAACGACAGTGTGCTACACAAGCTGACAAGGCGAAGCGCACTAAAGGGAGTAGGCTACAGATATATAATGACCGACTCGCCCGACCAACGCGGCATCGATGTGGCTATGTTATATAATCCACTGACATTTCGAGTGTTTCAACATTACTCTATACGCATTACCCCAATAAACAGGTCACACGCCACTCGCGATGTATTATATATAAAAGGAAAAGGGCGCACCGCTGACACTCTGCACATATTCATCGTTCATGCGCCAAGCCGTAGCGGTGGAGTAAAGAAAAGTGAAGCCTACCGCACTCACGTTGCCAACCGCGTGATTGAGTCCGTTGACTCTATACGCAACATATCGCCCGATGCTCCAATAATCGTTGCAGGCGACATGAATGATTATTCTAATAACCGCTCAATAAAGAAATACATAGAAGCCGGGTTATATGAGGCATCACTCAATGCCATTGGACGCAACTTACTCACCACAGGTGTCAGGGGAACATACAGATACCGCGGCAACTGGGAAAGCCTTGACCACATCATGCTATCCCCCACTCTCCTTGCAAGGGTAAGCAGTTGCTACATTCTCGATAGCCCTTGGCTTCTGGAAGAAGACAAGACATGGGGCGGAATGAAGCCACGACGCACTTACCTCGGTCCCGTATATAACAAAGGCACCAGCGATCATCTGCCGCTGGTGCTTATAATGGAGCTTTAAGTATCTCTTATAACCCGAAACTACGCTACTCTCCTATCTCCTTCATCAGTTTCACTGCATCTACATAGCGTGCTATACCTTCTGCTACGCGCTTGGCATCCTGCATGGCATGAACCACCGTAGCTTGACGATTGGCAACATCACCTCCTGCAAACACGCCTTTACGCGTTGTCATGCCGTAAGGCACTTCACGCGTGATAAGGAACTTACGCTCATCGTTCTCAAGTCCTGAAGTAGTACGCACTATTTTTGTATTAGGCGTGGCTCCTACGGCCATCACCACGCGGTCAGCACGCTCCGTGCGCCTTGTTACCTCAAATTTTTCTACTTCTCCCTCTGCAACTGGCAATGGTTGCTTGGTTTCTATCACAACCTCCGTTATCTCGTCATTATCATCAACGTGCAACTCCGTTATTGAAGAATGCCAACTGAAATTGGTTCCTTCCTTTACAGCATCGTCATACTCTGCCTTCAGTGCTGCCATATTCTCTATGCCACGATGATAGACCACCTCAACATGCTCTGCACCGATGCGTATGGCAGTACGCGCTGCATCCATAGCGGTATTACCGCATCCGATTACGAAAACGCGATGACCTGGACGTATCGACACTTCATCATGCTCAATGAATCCCTCATTATACAGTTCCATACGACGCAGGAAATGCGTGGCAAGACGCACGCCTTTCAGAGTGTCACTCGATAAAGCCTTGCCATCACTGTCGGTAAGTAACACACCGTTCTTATATACTGGTATCTGTAAGCTCTTAGGTTTTCCCGTGCCTGTACCGATGAATATGGCATCAAAACCTTGATCGAAGAGTTTGTCAACAGTAATCTCTACACCCACGTGAGTATCACGATGTATAACCACGCCCATGCTCTCTATATAGCGTATCTCGCGCGCCACTACTTCTTTGGGCAATCTATACTCTGGTATGCCGTAACGCAACACACCACCGCACTGATGTTCCATCTCAAACATCTCTACGGCAAAGCCCATGCGCGACAAATCGCCTGCAACAGTGATGCCTGCCGGACCAGAACCTATCACTGCCACCTTGCCACGTTTCTTCTCTGTCACATCCTCGTGCGTAAGTTTGTTTTCTGCATCAAAATCAGCAATAAACCTTTCCAGTTTTCCTATGTTGATATGCTGACCTTTCTTTCCAAGCACACAAGCCCCCTCACACTGTCGTTCGTGTGCACACACACGTCCGCACACTGCAGGCAGATTGCTCTTGGTACGTATTATGCTTATGGCATTACCGAGATTTCCCTTCTTCAGTTCATGAATCCAGTCAGGTATCTCATTGCTTATAGGACATCCTTTCTTACACTGAGGCACTTTACAGTTCAGGCAACGCTGTGCCTCCTGTATAGCCTCAGCCATGGTATAGCTTTCGTTTACTTCGTTGAATTTCATAGTGTAGTCGTAATTTAATGCAAAGTTACGAACTTTTCACGAAACAGCCAAACATCATCACTTGATTTTTAAACAAAACAAAGAAAACAAGCAAGACTAAAAAGTGAATAACGAAAAGTGAAAAGTGAAAAATACAAGTTACGTTTAGGCTTATCATCAAGTCTGTGTCATTAGCGTATTTTTCACTTTTCACTTTTCACTCTGAGCGAAGCGAAGCCTTACTGTGCACCAAGGTACATATTCACTATGGCGTTGGCGTCTGCCATCGTGATGCCA
>CAMNCV010000112.1 GCA_946534585.1 uncultured Prevotellaceae bacterium | reverse complement strand
GTCAGATTTTTGAATTTGTTTCGAGGGCAGAGTGTCAGTCGTTGAGGGAGCATAGCGGGCTATGTGACCGAAAGGACTGGCAGTATGCACTGAAAGAAAACAAAAAGATGACATAATGATATTCACATAATTGATTAATTTAACTCGTGGGAATTTTTAGAACCCACCTATAATATATGGAGATAGATTTGATATTCAGGTTACTTGGTTCGCTGGCACTGCTCATTTACGGAATGAAGACCATGAGCGATGCCTTGCAGAAGATGGCAGGTCCGAGCCTGCGACACATATTGGCACGCATGACGGGCAACAGGCTAAGCGGTATGCTGACAGGCACGCTGGTGACGTGTGCCGTGCAGTCATCGTCAGCCACCACGGTTATGACCGTGTCGTTCGTATCGGCAGGACTGCTCACGCTGGCGCAGGCCATATCCGTGATAATGGGTGCCAACATAGGCACTACGCTTACGGCATGGATTATGTCGCTGGGCTATAATGTTGACCTTACCGTCATAGTCTTCTCATCGTTCCTTATAGGCATAGTACTAATCTACAAGAAGCGCCACCGCGTGGCAGGCGACCTGCTCTTTGGACTGGGATTTCTGTTCTGGTCGCTGGTGATGCTGAGCAGCGTAGGTCGCGACATGGACCTTGCCCATAATGCCGACGTGGTAAGTTTCTTTGCATCATTCGACACTGGCAGCTATTTCACCATCCTTGCCTTCCTTGCCGCTGGTACCATAATAACCTGCGTGGTGCAGTCGTCGGCGGCGGTGATGGCTATCACCATATTGCTCTGTTCTACCGGCGTGCTGCCTATCTACATGGGTGTAGCCTTGGTGATGGGTGAGAACATAGGCACCACGGCTACGGCAAACCTCGCAGCACTCGGTGCGGGCACAGAGGCGCGCAGGGCTGCACTCGCACACCTGCTGTTTAATGTGTTTGGAGTCATCTGGGTGCTTGCGGTGTTCTATCCGTTTGTAAATCTGGTGTGTGGCTTTGTAGGCTACGATCCGTCATCGGCAGGACAGTCGGCGCGTATCCCTGTGGTGCTCGCCATGTTCCATACCTGTTTCAATGTAATCAATACCGCCCTGCTCATAGGTCTGATACCACAGATGGAGCGTGTGGTATGCAAGTTGCTGCCGGAAGGCAAGGCAGAGGCCAAACAGCCCACCACGCTGCACTTTATCAGTGGCGGCGTGATACAGACTCCGGAGATAGCAGTGCTTCAGGCTCAGAAAGAGGTGGTACACTTTGCTGAGCGTATGCAGCGTATGTTCGGCATAGTGTGTGCGTTGATAGACGAGAAGGACAAGAAAGAGCTTGACGCACAGTATGCCCGCATAGAACGCTATGAGACCATAGCCGACAATATGGAGATAGAGATTGCCAACTACCTGGAGCAGGTGAGCAATGAGCGTCTTTCTGACGAAACGAAGGAGAAGGTGCGCGTGATGCTCCGTCAGATAGGTGAACTGGAATCCATCGGCGATGCCTGTTTCAAGATTGCCCGCACCGTCAAGCACCTGCGCAAGGGTAAGGAAGACCTGTCTGCAGCGCAATATGGCAGGATACACGATATGCTCCGACTGGTAAACGAGGCTGTGGCGCAGATGATAGTTGTGGTAAGTGGCAGGCGTGAAGACCTTACACTCAGTGATTCACTCTCAATAGAGAAGGACATAAACGAACTGCGTGACCAGATAAAGGTGGAGAGTATAAACGATGTGAATGCTCACTTGTGCTCCTATGCCCTTGGTACGCTGTATAGTGACATCGTGGCAGACAGCGAAAAGATAGGCGACTATGTAATGAATATAGTGGAGTCTCGTCTGGGCAGGCACATGCTTGGCTTTAACGGACTGCAGCTTGACCTTGACAAGAAGACTGCAGCCGTTGACGGAGTAAGCGTGAGCCTTACTCCTACGGAATTTGCACTGCTCCGCTTGTTGCTGTCAAACCGTGGCAAGGTGCTCTCGCGCCAGCAGCTGATGGATGACGTGTGGACTGGCGTGGTGGTGACAGACCGCACAGTGAATGTCAATATCACTCGTCTGCGCAAGAAACTTGGACCATACGCTCAGAACATTGTCAGTCGTACAGGATTCGGGTATTTATTTGAAGGATAGGACGGTCAGCTGATACTGCAGATGCTCTGAAAACTTATTTTTTCATAAAGACTCTGGATTTGTTTTTTTTCGAATATGTCAATATTAGGCATCTTTGACATATAGAATATAGAGGGTAGGGTAGGGAAAAATGCAGAAAAAAGCCTTTTTATAGACGTGTCTTCCCTACTTAGGTGCTAAAGCATAGCTTTCAGGTCGTAATATGTATGCTTTTACATCGTAATTAGATACATTTTACCTTGCAATATGATAGCTTTTACAAGCTGAAAACTATCATATTGCAAGGTTTAGTTTAATTACTTTGTTTATAGTAAGTTACGATTTGCTGAGGATTTCGCTGAAATCGACAATTCGTAATAGGATAGCGGACGCGTTTTTTTGTGGAGGAATTATTCCGTCAACGGTTTGTATAAGCCAGTGTCTTCTATGTGTCCCCAATACTGCACTACAAACCACATTGGTTTGTTAGCCTGCGGACGTCCGTTATTATCGAATATTATATCACCGTTCTCATCACGTGCATAACCGAAGAGTGCTATGCTGAGTACATCGAGCATACCTGTGGCACGCTCCAGATGTAGGTCAACCCATGCCTGATAGTTAGAGTAAGCCACAGTACACCATCCCCACCCATCGGTCACGGTGCCACTGGTAGGCATGGCAGTGTGCAGTTGTGCATCGATGTTATGCAGTTCCTCGTTATCTATGCCCTTATCCTCCAACACCTTTTTTATATATTCAAAAGGCTTGAGTACCTCGGCAGTACGCTCATACGTCAGTTTGTCGAGATTAAACTGCGTATAGTAAGAATATTGCTCATAGTCGTATGAAGCAAGCATGGCTCCCTGCTCCACCATAGGCATTTTGTCGGTTACGATGCCACTTACTGTTATCTTGTCGCGCAGGGTGTCTATCTTCTCATAAAAGCCGTCAAACTCCTCTTGTGTTATAACTCCGCGCTCAAGCAGTTTGCATGTCATATCGTAGAGGTATGCCAGATGTCCCTGTCTGAACAGTTCACGCACATTACCATCTTTGTCAAAGAAAGGTATAGAAAACTCCACATTACTTAGTTTTTCAACACTTATCTGCACCTGATGGTTATTAGAGAACTGCATTCCAACGGCGGTCTGCACCGTATCAGCACACAGTGCGTATGTATTCATGTCATTTGAAGCCATATTCTCTACCTCTACAAAAAGGTCGGGTACATAGAGCCCTACTATCACGGTGCCTTTATATTCACCATTTACTGTTTCAACCTTTATGTCGTTGGCGGTACTGTCACAGGCGCATATCATCGCTGCGGAGCCGACGATGGCAATGAGAGACTTACAGATGTTATATACTTTCTTCATAGTCGTTTAATCGTTTGGTCGTTTAGGGGTTGTTCGTTTATTCACTTAGGTTTTCCACCCTCGCAGAAAGGGTTAGGGTGGGGCTCTTTAGAATATCACTGACATTGCAGCTCCTATGGTGAAGGAGTTAATCTTGTTCTTGAAATTAAACAATGACTGCTTTGTTACCACGTTGAGCAGTTCGTTGTGGTATGGGGTGTACTCCGCATAGAACTCAGGTTTTGAGTAGTCATAATCAACGTATGCTGATATAGCCATGCCGCTGTTCATGGCATAGGTATAATGTAGTCCAAGTGTCAGGTTGTCGCTGTTGGTTTTGTCAATCCACAACGCATCACCATACATGGTGACAGATGCCGTCTCATTGGTCTGCGTGTTGAGGTATAGCTGATCTGATGCTGCTATAAGGTCAAGTGTACCGAAGAAGCGACGGCCGTAAAGTGCTTTCATGCCCAGGTTGTGCTTCGGGCTTATTGGCCATGCCAGGTATATGCCGGCGTTGATGTCAACAAGTGACCATACATCAGAGACTGAAGCAGAGTTCATGTTTCGCGTCAGCGCACCATCTTTCTCCGTATAGGCATACAATCCCTCGGCAGTGACTGGTGCAGTGGTGATACGTGCCCTTGCTCCCACTCCTACATATTTATTTACAAAATATGTTGCCTCAGCACCTACTGTGGTACCTGTACCTACTTTTATAGTAGGTGTCTGCCCTTCATCGTATGCTGGTGAGCCTGATGCGTAATTCTTGTATTCACGGTTAGCAGCATTGTAGTCATCTGGCACGCGGAAGGGATTTCCATGACGCTGTATGGTATAGTAGTCGTCATCAAGAT
Source organism: uncultured Prevotellaceae bacterium (assembly GCA_946534585.1). GTDB lineage: Bacteria > Bacteroidota > Bacteroidia > Bacteroidales > Bacteroidaceae > Prevotella. The sequence goes on along the minus strand of CAMNCV010000112.1, from coordinate 21,609 downwards.
ATGCACCTCCGTAGTTGTAGAGATTGGCGGTGGTAAGGAACTCTGTATTGGTAGGCAGTTTTAGGTTGTTGGTAAACTGCATTCCCAATCCCAACTTGAAGAAACTCGGATTCTGCCATAGATCAGAACTCCCCTTCAGTGGCTCGCGGTTAATGCCTTTTTTCTTGTATATCCAGTCTGCACACATATATCCCAAGTCAGTAGAGATGATACCCAGACCTGCGCCAACAAGAACATCGCTTATCCAGTGGCGGTTGTTGAGTGTACGCATGATACCCGTGGTTGTGGCACATCCGTATGCAAAAACAGACCACCATGGTGAGCGCGTCAAACCATACTCCTTGTGCATGATGGTTGCCGCAGTGAATGCCGTACACGTATGACCTGACGGAAACGAATTGGCTGTAGAACCATCAGGTCGCATTTCCTTGGCTGTGTACTTTATAGAGTTGACAAAGAGTGCACACCATGCAAATGACAAACTACCGCTGACAAGGTATCTCATTGTCTTGCTGCGTCCCTGGTAGCCTGCAAAATTAAGTCCAGACGCTACAACGAGAGGCACAAGTTGTAGGTTGTCATCGAAACGGTTCTCATAAGCAGGGATGAAATTGTTTCGTGCTGCACGGAAATCTTTTTTGTTGGCTTTGGCAATGAATCCGAATGCAAGTAGCGGCACCGTTGACCACTCAAATTCCCTCAACGGAGTATAGTAACCATATTTCTCTACGGCCTTGGGTGTTGCAGTCCAACTGTGTACTTGATTATCCACAATGGCAGCATCGTAGTAGGATATATCGTTTATCACAACACTCTTCTCTTGATTTGTTGTGGTTGTCATACTGTTACTATTCTCAAGGAGAGAATTGTAGATTTCCTTTTCTGCACTTACGGGATTTAATACTCCCATGTCGTAATTATCATATTCGAACTTCATATTCTCGGCACTTACCGACAATGCGATGATGAGTGTGGTTAGAATTGTTAAGGTTTTTTTACTCATGATAAAATAAATTTTGGTTTTATTTTGCAAATATAAGCATTTTTATTTTAATTGCAAAATTATTTTTAAAAAAAATGAATAAAACTTTTATTTTGTTTTATTCTCATATAGAGTTTTTGACTATTCCGACAAATAATTAGCAAAAGATTTTGAGGAATGAGGAAAAATCTGTAACTTTGCAGGAAAAACAATACCATAACTAACAATGTTAGATAAAGAAAGTAAGATATACGTAGCTGGGCATCGTGGTTTGGTGGGTTCGGCTATTTGGAATAACCTAAAGAGTCGAGGATATAATAATCTTGTGGGTCGTACACATAGCGAACTCGACCTTACCGATCAACTTGCAGTAAGACGTTTCTTCGATGAGGAACAGCCTGATGCTGTCGTGCTCGCTGCAGCTTTTGTGGGAGGAATAATGGCAAACTCGCTATATCGCGCTGATTTCATGATGATGAATATGAAAATACAGTGTAATGTCATCAGCGAAGCCTATGCGCACGGAGTAAAGAAACTACTTTTCCTTGGTTCTACATGCATCTACCCGAAGAATGCCCCGCAGCCAATGACTGAAGACTGTCTGTTGACATCAGAACTGGAATATACCAACGAAGAATATGCCATTGCTAAGATTGCAGGATTAAAAATGTGTGAGTCGTACAACTTGCAGTACGGCACAAACTACATTGCTGTAATGCCTACTAACCTCTATGGACCAAATGATAATTTCCACTTGGAGAATTCACACGTGATGCCAGCCATGATGCGTAAAGTGTATCTATCAAAACTCATACACGAACAAGACTGGGAATCAATTCGCATAGATATGACAAAGCGACCAGTTGAGGGAGTAAGTGGCGACAGCGAGAAAAGTCAAATAATCGAAGTGTTGGCTAAATATGGCATAGAAAACAATAAGGTTACCCTTTGGGGTACTGGTATGCCATTGCGTGAGTTCCTGTGGAGCGAAGATATGGCTGATGCCAGCGTGCATTGTCTGCTCAATGTTGATTTTAAAGATATAATAGGAATAGAGAAATATTCAAGTGTGCATTATGGTGCGGCAGCCGATGGAACCGTAGATCGCAACCATTCAGCAGGTCGCGGAGGTGCGATACCATCGCTTGGAGAGATACGTAACTGCCATATTAATGTAGGTACGGGTAAAGAACTCACCATTCGTGAGTTGTCAGAGTTAGTTCGCGAGGCAGTAGGTTTCGATGGCGAAATATGCTTTGACAGAACAAAACCTGATGGAACCATGCGAAAGCTAATCAGTGTTGATAAATTACACCGCCTTGGTTGGCAGCATAAAATAGAAATAGACGAGGGAGTAAAAAAACTGTTTGAGTGGTACAAAAAAAGTTTGAATAAATAAAAACTAACTATAATAATAATGGAAAAGAAAAATGTTGCTCTGATTACGGGCGTAACAGGTCAAGATGGTTCATATCTTAGTGAGTTTCTTTTGTCAAAAGGATATGAGGTTCACGGCATAATACGTCGCTCCTCGGTGGACTACCGCGAGCGCATAGCACATCTTGAAGGACAAGAGAATTTTCACCTACACTATGCTGACATGGGCGACTCAATGTCATTGGTGAAACTTGTAGGTCAGGTACAGCCTACGGAAATATACAACCTTGCCGCACAAAGTCATGTACAGGTTAGTTTTGATGCGCCGGAGTTTACGGCTGATGTTGATGCCGTTGGTGTGTTGCGTATATTGGAGGCTGTGCGTACAAATCATTTGGAGAAGACCTGTAAGATTTACCAAGCCTCAACATCAGAGTTGTATGGTAAGGTGGAAGAAGTTCCACAGAACGAAAATACCCCATTCCATCCATACTCTCCATACGCTGTAGCAAAACTTTACGGTTATTGGATAATAAAGGAATACAGAGAGGCTTACGATATGTTCTGTTGTTCTGGTATATTGTTCAACCATGAATCAGAACGTCGAGGTGAGACGTTCGTAACCCGTAAGATTACCCTTGCTGCTGCCCGTATTGCTCAAGGTAAGCAGGATAAATTATTGTTGGGCAATCTCTCAAGTCTGCGTGACTGGGGATATGCTAAGGACTACGTAGAGTGTATGTGGCTAATATTGCAGCACGACAAGCCGGAAGACTTTGTAATAGCAACAGGAGTGCAACATTCAGTGCGTGAATTCGCTTATTACGCCTTTAAGGCTGCAGGCATAGAGTTGGAATTTAAGGGCGAAGGAATGGAGGAAAAAGGCATTTGTGTAGCAGGACCAGCAGAACTTGTTGGAAAGACACTGGTTGAAGTGTCACCTGATTTCTATCGACCTACTGATGTAGTAAACCTTTGGGGTGACCCATCAAAGGCAAAACGTGAGCTCGGATGGAATCCGCAGACCACAACTTTCGAACAACTCGTGCAGATCATGGTGAAGCATGACATGGAGAAGGTTGCAGCAGATCATGTGGCAAGCGTGATGCGCACTAACCTCGCAGAATATCTCGAAAAAGGAGTGGTGAAATAATATACGGTACTCGGAAGTAAATCGTCAACTATATTTCATAAGTTATGAGTTATACAATCGGTTTAGATCTTGGTGGCACTAATAGCGTGTTCGGTATTGTTGATGAGAAAGGTAATATCGTAGAACAAACTGCAATAAAAACCGCAGGATATTCAGATGCGAAAGAATATGTTGATGCGGCGATGACAGTATTGTTGCCATTGATAAATAAAATAGGCGGGAATAAGCATATAGTAGGTATGGGCATAGGTGCTCCTAATGGCAATATAATTACTGGAAGCATCGAGTATGCTGCAAACATAGCATGGGCTCATGAATGTATTGTACCACTTGCAGAAATGTTTAGTAACGCACTAGGAGGATTGCCAGTTACGCTCACCAATGATGCAAATGCCGCTGCATTGGGCGAAATGCGCTTTGGTGCTGCCAAGGGAATGAAGAATTTCATAGAACTAACCCTCGGTACTGGTGTCGGTTCAGGGATTGTATGCAATGGAGAGTTGGTATATGGTTGCGATGGAAATGCTGGAGAATTGGGACATTTACTCATCAGACCAGGCGACAGACTATGTGGCTGTGGTCGTAAGGGATGTTTGGAAACATACTGCTCAGCAACAGGCGTTGTTCGTACTGCGCGACTGATGTGTCAAGCGAGTAATGAGCCTTCGTTGCTACGTAATATATGTGCTGATAAGATAACATCGTATGACATTGCTGTGGCTGCACAGCAAGGCGATGCTATGGCACTGCGAATTTTTGAGTTTACTGGCAATATACTTGGTGAGGCATGCGCTAATATGGCTGCTTTTTTATCTCCTGAGGCTTTTATTTTCTTCGGTGGATTGGCGAAAGCTGGCGACTTGCTATTCAACCATGTAAAAAAATCTTACGAGGAGAATGTGATGCCGATATATAAGGAAAAGTCCAAGTTCCTTGTTTCAACGCTTGACGGAGCAGGAGCCGCAGTGCTTGGTGCAGCCAGTCTGCCTAAACAAATGATGAAATTAAAATAATTGTTTTGTGTACAACTATGGTTGATTACAGTAAGGATATAAAAGCGGCCGTTGACTGCATGAAAAAAGGAGGAGTTATACTGTATCCAACAGACACAGTTTGGGGTATAGGATGTGACGCAACCAACGAGGCAGCCGTGGCAAAAATATATCAAATTAAGAAACGTGAAGAAACAAAAGCAATGATATGTCTGGTAGACTCAGACAATAGGCTCGCTCGTTATGTCAAAGATGTTCCAGAGGTAGCGTGGGATGTAATGAATCTTGCTACGCGTCCAACAACGGTAATACTCGATGGAGCCGATGGATTGGCAAAAAATCTTGTAGCAGAAGACGGTAGCATAGCAATGCGAATAACACAAGAAGTATTCTCAAAGGAATTGTGTTATCGTATGCAAAAGCCTATAGTATCTACAAGTGCGAATATTAGTGGTGAGCCTGCAGCTCAAAATTATCGCGATATTTCTGAGGAAATACTAAGTGCAGTTGATTATGTATGCACTTCGCGTCGTAATGAACATCAGCCTCATCAACCTTCTTCCATCATTAGGTTGCGCAAGAATGGTGAAGTGACAATTATCAGATAAATAATGAAACAGATGATAACCATACTCGGACCAACAGCAAGTGGAAAAACTGATATTGCAGTAAGACTTGCAAAAAGGATAGGCGGGGAGATAATCTCTGCAGACTCCAGGCAAGTTTACCGACGTATGGACATAGGAACAGGCAAGGATCTGGATGATTATATTTTGCCTGACGGCAGTACGATTCCCTATCATCTGATAAATATAACAGAGCCTGGCACAAAATATAACCTGTTTCAATATCAGCGTGATTTCCATAAAGCATATGAAGGAATAACAGGCCGAGGTCATTATCCTATACTATGTGGCGGTACGGGATTATATATAGAAGCAGTGCTCAAGGACTACCAACTGTCAGAAGTGCCAGTAAATCAGGAATTGCGTGATAGACTTAAAGGCAAGTCTCTTGAAGAATTGACAGATATGCTACAGATGCTGAAAAAACGTAACGGAGGAGTAATGCACAATAAAACTGATATCGACTCGTCACAACGTGCGATACGAGCTATTGAGATAGAATTAGGTTCTGAAACCTATAATTCCGTTACTCTTCAGCAAAATATATCTTCGCTTATAATAGGGGTATCTTTAAGCAGAGAATTACGAAGAGAGAGAATTAGCCGAAGGTTACGAACCAGACTTGAGGCAGGTATGGTGGATGAAGTAAAAAATTTGCTTGATGAGGGCATTAAACCTGATGATTTGATCTATTATGGTTTAGAATACAAGTATCTAACGCAGTATGTCATTGGTGAACTCACTTACGATGAAATGGTAAAAAAATTAGAGATTGCAATTCATCAGTTTGCAAAACGCCAGATGACATGGTTTCGTGGAATGGAACGCCGTGGACTTCACATCCATTGGATTGAAAGGCCAAAAAGTGATAACGAGTTGGAAAGAACAGTAGAAGAGATAATATCACTGATTGATGAATGAAATCTGTATTATATATTGTCCTACACACAAAGCATTTACATCCCCAAAGAAAAGATGGATGAAAATTGCTGATGCGCTTGCTGCTCATAATGTGAGTTATGATGTTATATATAGTGAAGAACGGCAGAGCGTAGAGAAATTGGTAACGAAAGCTGTAAATGATGGTTATAAGACTTTGGTTATAGCTGGCGGAGATTCTGCACTTAACGATGCTGTTAACAGTCTTATGCGTATGGAAATCCATCAGAGGGATAACGTTATGTTAGGAGTAATTCCCAATGGAATAATGAATGATTTTGCAGCTTATTGGGGACTAACATACAATAATGTAGAAAAAAGCATAAGAAGTATAGTTGAAAGACGAATAAGGCGTGTAGATGCAGGATGTCTTAGATATAAGAATAAAGAAGGCGAAAAGAAACAGCGTTATTTTATAGATTGTGTAAATGTAGGATTACTTGCAAGCATACAAGGATTAAAACAGAAAACACGTAGGGTGTTGTGGTCAAGGAAAGTTTCGTTTACGGTATCGTTGTTACTCACAATCTTTCATAGGTTAACTTTTAAGATGAGATACAAAATCAACGAAACTGATGAAACACATCGAGTCACAACTTTGTGTATTGGCAGTGCATGGGGATATGGACAGACACCCAATGCAACTCCGTATAGCGGAATGCTCGATGTCACAGTAGTACGCAGTACCTTGCTGATGCAACATATAGAAGCCATCTTTTTCTTTTTGATAGGTAGATTACTTAATTCAAAGAGAATTTTACCATACAGAACTAGAAGCATAAGGATATTGTCAGACAAAAGATTGCCTGTTACTGTGGATGGACATCCATTAAAAGAACAAATTCGTACAATGACAGTGGATATAGAGCCAGAAGTGATAAACTTTATTATAGAAGAAAGTGAGAAAAGTAAAAAAAGTCAATAATTGTTTGTATAAAATAAAAAAAATAACTAACTTTGCAAAGAATTTCGTAATCGTATAAGTAGAATATGAGAAAGATACTTTCCTTTCTGCCGTTGATGGCTATTGCAATGGCGTTTTCAAGTTGTGTAATGACAAAACAGGTTGCCTATTTTCAGAATATGGATAGCATTAGTCTTGCAGGTGCTAAGGCGATGCCAGAAATACGTATAAAACCTAATGACGAATTGACAATTGTCGTTTCGGCATTGAATCCAGAGGCAGCAAGCCCATTCAATATGTCGTTGTCAGGTAATTTGTCAAGCAATTCAATGAGTTCCACATCTACAGCAGGAAAAAGCTTGTATTCTTATATTGTAGATAAAGATGGTAACATAAACTATCCTGTAGTAGGAAAGATACATCTTCTGGGTTTGACGCGTCCAGAGGCAGAAGAAAAGATAGCTCAGACAATAAAACCTTATTTTGCATCTGATGAAACTCCGATAGTAAAAGTACGTTATTCAAGCTTCAAGGTAACAGTTATCGGTGAAGTGTCTGGTACGAAAGTAATAAATGTAGATAATGAACGTCTAAGTATAATAGAGGCATTAGCACAATGTGGCGACTTGTCTGTGTACGGTAAACGTCCTAATATCTTACTCATAAGAGAAAGTGCAGATGGAGAAAAAACGACAGCTCGTTTTAATCTTAATGATGCAAATACTTTGAATTCGCCATATTATTACCTTCAACAGAATGATGTGGTATATATTGAGCCGCATAAGGCAAGAGCAAGGAGCGCTGATGTTAGTTCCTATACTTTCTGGACACCAATATCGAGTGCATTGATATCATTAGCAACATTGACAATTAGTCTTACAAAAAAATAAATCACAGAGTTAATATGAAGAGCCTAACACTCCTCGTATTAACTCTTTTTTCTAAAAGAGTAATAAAGTATATATTCTGGTAATATAGTAACAGGAATAATATTATGTGTGGAATAGTAGGATACATAGGAAAGAAACAGGCATATCCCATATTGATAAAAGGACTGAAGCGTTTGGAGTATCGTGGCTACGACTCTGCTGGTTGTGCACTGTTATCGGATAACGGGAAGAAACTAAATATATATAAGGCAAAAGGCAAGGTGTCAGACCTTGAAGCATCAGCAAATAATAAGGATATTACTGGAACAATAGGAATAGCTCATACAAGATGGGCTACACACGGAGTACCCAGTGAAGTAAATGCACATCCCCATGTTAGTCAATCGGGAAATTTGACACTTGTGCATAACGGTATAATAGAGAATTATTCTACGTTGCGTGAACAGTTGAAAGAACGTGGTTATGAGTTTAAAAGCGAAACAGACACAGAGGTACTTGTGCAACTGATAGAATATGTAATGACAACAAATAAGGTTGATCTTGCAACAGCTGTACGAGGAGCACTCAATCAAGTTTTTGGTGCTTATGCCATAGCTGTTATTGACAGCAGAAATCCTGATATGCTTGTTGCAGCTCGTAAATCGTCACCGCTTGCAGTTGGTGTTGTTGATGATAATAGCGAGTTTTATCTTGCTTCTGACGCATCTCCAATTGCAGAATATACTAAGCAGATTGTATATCTTAATGATGAAGAAATGGCTGTAATACAATGTGATAAGCCTCTGCAGGTATATAATCTTAACGGAGAAATTACAGATGCGGAAATTAAAGAAGTCAATGTAGATCTCTCAATGCTTGATCATGAGGGCTTTCCTCACTTTATGTTGAAAGAAATATTTGATCAGCCAAATGTTTTGAAAGACTGTATGCGTGGCAGGATTGTAGATTCTCCTTATTCAAGTCCACAGGTGATTTTATCGGCAATTACTAACAACCGCAGACAGTTGCTGAATGCCAAGCGTATAGTTATTGTTTCGTGTGGTACATCTTGGCATGCTGGGTTGATAGGGAAACAGTTAATAGAACATTTCTGTCGAATACCTGTAGAGGTCGCATATGCAAGTGAATTCCGCTATTCAGACCCTGTAATTGATTCAGATGATGTTGTCATGGCTATATCGCAATCAGGTGAAACAGCAGATACGCTTGCTGCTATTCAGTTGGCAAAAGAACGTGGTGCTATGATATTTGGCATCGTAAATGGTGTTGGTTCTTCTATAGCGCGCGAATCTGATACAGGAACATATATACATGTGGGACCAGAAATAGGTGTAGCTTCAACAAAAGCTTTTACAGGTCAGGTCGTGGTATTGACTATGCTATCGTTGGCTCTTGGTATGGCAAAAGGTACTGTCTCTCAAGAAGAATATGAGGAAACTATAAAGGAATTGCTCATAATTCCTGATAAAATCGAAAAAATCCTTGAACAAAACGAAAAGATACAGCGTTTGGCTGCTACATTTACCTATGCGCATAATTTCCTTTATCTCGGTAGAGGCTGGAATTATCCAGTAGCACTTGAAGGAGCATTGAAACTAAAGGAGATAAGCTATATACATGCCGAAGGATATCCTGCAGCAGAGATGAAACATGGCCCGATAGCATTAGTGGATGCAGAAATGCCTGTGGTATTTATTGCAACACATCACAAACTGTATCAAAAGATAATCTCAAACATGCAAGAAGTTATTTCTCGTCATGGTAGGATTATAGCAATCGTAACAGAGGGTGATGAACAAGTTAAAAATATGGTAGATGAAGTGATAGAAATACCACAAACCCTCGCGTGTCTGGCTCCTTTGCTTACAGTCATACCTTTGCAATTATTATCGTATCATGTGGCGGTAGTAAAAGGACTAAACGTAGATCAGCCACGTAATCTTGCAAAATCAGTCACGGTAGAATAAAAACACACAAACACACAGTAACAGGAATAGAAATACAAAAACATGACGATGAGAAAAGTTACATTACTTTTACAAGACGGAACAAAGTTTCATGGAGAGTCATTTGGATACGACAAACCTATAGCTGGTGAGGTGGTATTCAACACTGCCATGATGGGTTATCCTGAGAGTCTTACGGATCCTTCGTATGCAGGTCAGTTAATGGTGCTGACATATCCTCTCGTGGGTAATTATGGAGTACCGGCATTTTCGTTTGAGGATAATGGTTTGCCTACATTTATGGAGAGTGATAAGATATATGCATCAGCTATCATTGTAGCAGACTATAGTGAAAAGTATAGCCACTGGAATGCGAAAGAGAGCCTTGCAGAGTGGTTAAAGCGTGAACAAATTCCTGGCATAACAGGAATAGATACCCGTGAACTGACTAAAGTGCTACGTGAACATGGCGTTATGATGGGCAAAATACTCTTTGATGATGAACCCGATAATATACCTCATGCTGATTATGAAGGAATAAACTTCGTAGATAAGGTTTCATGTAAGGAGATAATTCGTTACAATGAGGGAGGAAAGAAGAAGGTAGTACTTGTTGACTGTGGTGTGAAGGCTAATATTATTAGGTGTCTTATCAATCGTGGATGCGAAGTAGTAAGAGTTCCTTGGAACTATGATTATACCGATATGGATTTTGATGGTCTATTCCTGGCAAACGGTCCTGGCGATCCTGACATGTGTGAAGATGCAGTAAAAATTGTACAGAAGCAAATGGCCAAGAGCGATAAGCCTATTTGTGGTATCTGTATGGGAAACCAACTTTTAGCAAAGGCTGCCGGCGCAAAAATATACAAACTCAAATATGGTCACAGGTCACACAATCAGCCAGTGCGGATGGTGGGTACAGAAAAGTGCTTCGTAACATCACAAAATCACGGATATGCCGTTGATTCTTCTACTCTTGGTAGTGATTGGGAAGAGTTGTTTGTAAACATGAATGATGGTTCGAACGAGGGAATACGTCATAAAACTAAACCTTGGTTTTCAAGTCAGTTCCATCCTGAAGCATGCTCAGGACCAGTAGATACAGAGTTCATGTTTGATAAATTCGTTGAATATTTAGGTTAAGACACAATGAAGGACGAAAATATAAAGAAAGTATTGCTTCTGGGTTCGGGAGCTTTAAAGATAGGAGAAGCTGGAGAATTCGACTATTCTGGTTCACAAGCCTTGAAAGCACTGCGTGAGGAAGGAATAGAGACAGTTCTGATAAATCCTAATATTGCGACAGTGCAGACATCTGAGGGAGTAGCCGATAAGGTGTACTTCCTGCCTGTACAACCATATTTCGTAGAGCGCGTAATACAACAAGAGAAACCCGATGGTATCCTGCTTGCTTTTGGTGGACAGACAGCACTCAACTGTGGTGTAGAGCTTTATCAGAAAGGAATACTTGGCAAATATAATGTAAAAGTGCTTGGTACGCCTGTACAAGCTATCATGGACACAGAAGATCGCGAACTCTTCGTAAAGAAACTTGACGAGATTGACGTGAAAACAATCAAGTCACACGCCTGCGAGGATATTGAAAGCGCACGCAAAGCTGCTGCTGAACTGGGATATCCCGTTATCATCCGTGCTGCTTATGCGTTAGGCGGATTAGGTTCTGGATTCTGTGATAATGAAGAAGAACTTAACAGACTCGCGGAAAAAGCATTTTCTTTCTCTCCTCAGGTTCTTGTAGAGAAATCATTAAAAGGGTGGAAGGAGATAGAGTATGAAGTTGTTCGTGACCGTTATGACAACTGCATTACTGTATGTAACATGGAGAACTTTGACCCTTTGGGAATACATACAGGGGAGTCCATCGTTATTGCTCCATCACAGACACTTACAAACTCTGAATATCATAAGTTGCGAGCACTTGCCATTAAGATTATACGTCATATTGGCATTGTTGGTGAGTGTAACGTGCAGTACGCCTTCGATCCACAGTCTGAGGATTACCGTGTTATCGAAGTAAATGCCCGCTTGAGCCGTTCGTCTGCATTGGCATCAAAGGCTACAGGTTATCCTCTCGCCTTTGTTGCGGCAAAACTTGGCATGGGCTACGGGCTCTTCGAACTGAAGAACTCTGTGACAAAGACCACCAGCGCATTCTTCGAGCCAGCACTCGACTATGTGGTATGTAAGATACCACGTTGGGATTTGTCAAAGTTCCGTGGAGTTGACAAGGAATTGGGTTCTTCAATGAAATCCGTAGGTGAAGTAATGGCAATAGGCCGTAACTTCGAGGAAGCTATACAGAAGGGCCTGCGTATGATAGGTCAGGGCATGCATGGTTTCGTAGAGAACAAGGTACTGCAGATTGATGACATAGAAGGCGCACTTAAAGCTCCGACAGACAAGCGTATTTTTGTCATAGCAAAGGCACTTAAACGCAAGATATATAATGTGGAACAAATCCACGAGATGACAAAAATTGACAAATGGTTTCTTGAGAAACTGCAGCATATCGTTGACATTGATGACGAGATGGATAAGTGTAAGTCTATCAATGCCATGAGCAAGGAGTTGATGCGTACGGCAAAAGTTTATGGATTCACCGACTTCCAGATAGCACGTGCCGTAGGTCTTGACAAGGAACTGGGCAATATGCACAAAGCCATACTTACTGTGCGTGCATTGAGAAAGGGTTATGGTATCGTGCCAGTGGTCAAGCAGATTGACACGTTGGCAGCTGAATATCCTGCACAGACTAACTACCTTTATGTTACATATGCTGGTGTTGCAAGCGACATAAAATATGAGCAAGATAAAAAGTCAATCGTGGTACTTGGTTCTGGAGCTTATCGCATTGGTTCTTCTGTAGAGTTTGACTGGTGTGGAGTGCAGGCTCTTAACACCATACGCAAGCAGGGATATCGCTCAGTGATGATAAACTATAATCCTGAGACTGTATCTACAGACTATGATATGTGTGACCGCCTGTATTTCGATGAACTGACATTTGAGCGTGTTATGGATATCCTTGACCTCGAAACTCCTCATGGTGTTATACTCTCTACGGGCGGTCAGATTCCTAACAACCTCGCCATGAAACTCGATGCAGAGAATGTGCCAATACTCGGAACATCTGCCAAAGACATTGATAACTGTGAAGACCGTGCCCTTTTCTCGTCAATGCTTAACCGCATTGGCGTTGATCAGCCAGCGTGGGCTGCACTGACCTCAATGGAGGATATTGATGCATTCATCGAAAAGGTTGGTTTCCCTGTACTCGTTCGTCCATCATATGTACTCTCTGGAGCAGCAATGAACGTATGTTCCAATCGCGAAGAACTTGAGAAATTCTTACAGTTGGCAGCCAATATCAGCAGTGAGCATCCAGTAGTTGTCAGCAAGTTCATAGAGCATGCCAAAGAGATTGACTTTGATGGTGTAGCAAAGGATGGTGAAATTGTGGCTTATGCAATTTCCGAGCACGTAGAGTTTGCTGGCGTTCACTCAGGAGATGCCACGTTGCAATTCCCTCCACAGAAACTATATGTTGAGACAGTACGCCGCATCAAACGTATCTCAAAGCAAATTGCAAAGGAATTACACATATCTGGTCCGTTCAACTGCCAGTACATGGCAAAGGATAATGATATTCTCGTGATTGAGACAAACCTTCGTGCATCGCGTTCATTCCCATTCGTTTCAAAGGTATTGAAGTACAACTTCATAGACCTTGCCACGAAGATAATGCTTGGTGTGCCTTTTGAAAAACCCAACAAGAACCTCTTTGACCTTGACTATGTGGGTATTAAGGCAAGCCAGTTCTCATTCAATCGTCTTCAGAAAGCCGACCCAGTACTTGGCGTTGATATGTCATCAACGGGTGAAGTGGGTTGCATAGGCAACGATACTTCATGTGCATTGCTCAAGGCTATGCTGTCAGTTGGCCACAGAATACCTGAGAAGAACATACTGCTTTCTACTGGTTCTACAAAACAGAAGGCAGAAATGCTTGATGCAGCTCGTATGCTCGTTGACCATGGATACCAGCTTTATGCTACTGGTGGTACGTATAAATTCCTGTGCGACAATGATATTCCAAGCATAGAGGTGTTCTGGCCATCAGACGAAGGCAAACAGCCACAGGCTCTTGAGATGCTCCATAACAAAGAAATCGATATGGTTGTCAACATACCAAAGAACCTGACAGCACGAGAACTTGACAATGGATATAAGATACGTCGCGCTGCAATTGACCTCAACATACCGCTGATAACCAATAGCCGTCTGGCAAGTGCTTTCATCAATGCATTCTGCACCATGCCACTTGACAAGATAATGATAAAGCCATGGCAGGAATATTGATAAGTAAATAATATTTTATTTTGTAGTTAATAGTTAATTCATAGATATGCAAAACATATTTCGCGGCTTGGGCATAGCCCTTGTAACTCCCTTCAATGAAAACGGAAGCGTGGATTATGACACGTTAGGCAACATCATAGAGTATCAGTTGTCTAACGATGCCGATTTCCTCTGCATCCTTGCTACCACTGGCGAGACCCCCTGCCTGTCTGCTGATGAGCATTATAAGGTAAAGCAGTTTATAGTAAAGCAGGTTGCAGGACGCGTTCCACTGCTGATGGGATGCGGCGGCAACAACACCGCTGCCGTGGTTGAAATGTGTAAGACCTACGATATGAGCGGCATTGATGGACTGCTCTCCGTATGTCCTTACTACAACAAACCATCGCAGGAGGGATTGTATCAGCATTTCAAGGCTATTGCAAATGCTACCACTTTGCCAGTCGTACTCTATAATGTACCTGGACGCACAGGCATCAACCTGAAACCCGAAACCACTTGCAGATTGGCTAATGACTGCGACAATATCGTAGCAATAAAGGAGGCCAGCGGTAGCATAGAGCAGGTAGATGAGATTATCAAGAACAAACCTGAGCGCTTCGAGGTGCTTTCTGGCGATGATGCTATCACCTTCCACATGATTGCTACGGGTGCCGTAGGTGTCATATCTGTTATTGGTAATGCCTTGCCAAAGGAGTTTTCACGCATGATACGCCTTGAATTTAATGGAGAGTATGCGGCCGCACAGAAGATACACCATAAGTTTACTGAACTGTATAGCCTGCTTTTCGTTGATGGCAATCCTGCTGGTGTAAAGGCACTGATGAGTGAAATGGGATTGTTGAAGAATGTACTCCGCCTGCCACTCGTGCCTACACGCGTCACTACGCGACAGAAGATAGCACAGGTACTAAAAGAACTTAAACTGTAATCAGTATCATATTGTCATGCAATCAGTATCTGATAACCATATAATCAGATAGCAATTACATGGTTATTCGATACTGATTACATGGTAATCACAATGCTTTTACAGCTAACAATTCTGCCTGATAATAACGCATACTTATTTCATACATGAATAATATTTCGCTTGACCTTATGGAATTTGTCGAATGTAAAATATTGAAAAGATACAATGCATTCGATGCTGCGCATAATATCAATCATGCAAAACGAGTGATGGATGCTTCTGTTAAATTGGCAAGAAAGTTAGGAGCTGACTTGGATATGGCCTACGTTGTAGCTGCTTACCATGATTTAGGACTGGAGAAAGAACGCGCCACCCACCATCTTGAGAGCGGGAAGATACTAAAGGCTGATAAAAGGCTGGAGCGTTGGTTCTCTCAGCAGCAAATTGAGACAATGAAGCAGGCGGTGGAAGACCATCGTGCCAGTGCATCACACGCACCACGTAACATATACGGCAAAATCGTAGCTGAAGCTGACCGCGACCTTGAGCCGATGAGCGTATTCCGGCGTACAGTGGCATACGGTCTGGAACATTATCCCGAGAAAAGTCCTGAAGAGCATTGGGAACGTTTTATGCAACACATGCAACAGAAGTATTCTACGGCTGGTTACATAAAACTATGGATACCAGGTTCTGATAATGAGAATAACCTGCGAGAGTTACGCATAATACTAAATGATGACATTCGCTTGCGACGGATTTTTGAAGAATTATATCAACAACTGACAAGTTAAATTCACATCATATATATCTACAATGAAACAAATTACATCCTTGGTTATATGTTTATTTATAGCCGTGTTTGCCTTTGCACAGCAGACTGACACTGACAGCAAGAAACTGCGTATTTCCATACTCGGCGACAGCTATTCCACTTACGAGGGGTATCTGATGCCTGACACGAATGAGATATGGTATTTTAAACCAGATAATCCGCAACTGCATAATAAAAACGATGTGCGTTCGGTGGAAGAGACTTGGTGGTATCAAGTCGTTAAAAATATGCAAGCAGAACTCGAAGTAAACAACTCTTTCTCGGGTGCCACTATCTGCCATACCGGCTATTCAAAAGGTCCTGAGCCATGTGTCATGTTGCCAGGCTTAGAGAAACATCGCGACTATACAAACCGCTCGTTTGAAAATCGGAGCAATCGTTTGGGCAATCCCGATGTCATTCTTATTTTCGGTAGCACGAATGATTCATGGTGTGGTGCACCTATAGGCGACTATGTTTTTGGTAACCAGAACTCAGAACAGTTGTATTATTTCCGTCCTGCTTTAGCTAAACTATTGGCTGATTTGAATACGAACTATCCCACTGCTTACAAATTGTTTATACTTAATACCGAACTTAAAAAGGAAATCAATGAATCGGTACATACGATATGTAAGCACTATGCTATATCATGCCTTGACTTAAAAGAAATAGACAAGCAGCAGGGACATCCGTCAGTTAAGGGAATGAAATCAATAGCAGAGCAAGTTACTGCATACCTAAAGAAGAACCTCTAAACACTAACTAACGAAAGGGTAAAACAATGAAAAAGTTTTTTGTATCATCTATCCTTGTGCAGATAGTATGCGTAATGACATTTGCTCAGACAGTGTATTCGCAGTTGGATCTTAATACCTTATTGGAAATGTCATCAAATGGCGATGCGTGCGCCACTGATGCAATAGGTGATTGCTACTATAATGGCTCTGGAGGTGCAAAAATAGATCATGATGTGGCAATCACATATTATAAGAAAGCACTACCAGGACTCGAGGCTTTGGCGCGCGAGGGCAATGCTGAAGCCATGAACAGACTGGCTGGCGCATATACTTTCGAAGACGTTTATGGTACAGTTGACTATAATAAAGCTTTTAATCTGTATATGAAAGCTGCAAAATTAGGTCACGCTGCAGCGCAAAATAACCTTGGCACGTGTTACCAGTTCGGCAATGGAACAACGGTAGATTATAACGAAGCATTCATCTGGTATCTGAAATCAGCCGAACAGGGGTATGCCGGGGCGATGTTGAGCTTAGGATATATGTATGACTCGGGTCAGGGACTTGAAAATAATATGCAAAAGGCTATCGAATGGTATGAAAAAGCTGCAGCGACAGGTAATAGGACTGCTATCAGCAACCTTGGCTATATCTATTGGAGCGGAAAGGGCGTTCCTGTTGATTATGAGAAAAGCCGGAGCTATTATGAGCAACTTGCTGAAAGAGGAGATGGCGAGGCTCTGAATTATGTAGGATTTTGCTATTATGATGGATTAGGAGTGGAACAGGACTATTCTATGGCATATAAATATTATGTAAAGTCTGCCAATGCAGGATATGCCTTAGGGCAGTACAACTTAGGAAACTGCTATCAATATGGTAAAGGCATAGAAAAGGATTATAAAAAGGCTTTTGAGTGGTATCAGAAAGCTGCAAATCAAGGTGACAAATATGGTCAGGTAGGTGTAGGAGATTGCTATAGATACGGAATGGGAGCACCATCCAATGGCTATCAGGCATACGTATGGTATCAGAAGGCTGCAGATCAGGGGTATGCAGTAGCTATAAATAGAGTAGGGGAGTTGTTTCGTGACGGCTTTGGGGTACACCAAAACAAAAACAAAGCACGTGAATTCTTTCAGCGAGCTGCTGCTATGGGCAACAAAGAAGCTCAGACAAATCTGAATAATCTACACTAAAATAATAGGTAGGTTTTATGAATTACCACTACAACATAAAACTATATCGAAAAACTGACAAAGCTAAGCAACCTATAATATAACAAAAAATCCTGACAACATTTTGTTGTCAGGATTTTTTGTTAGTTGCGGAGGCTCGACTCGAACGAACGACCTCCAGGTTATGAGCCTGGCGAGCTACCAACTGCTCCACTCCGCGATTTTGTGAGTGCAAAGGTACTGCTTTTACTTGATAATACCAAAGAATAATAGTATTATTTAATGACTTTGTAATCTTTCCTTGATAAATATCAAATCTACAGGTATAAACAACTACGATTGTTACACTTTATAGTTGTATTTAATACTAATTTGACATTATAATATAAATAACAAAAATACCTTATTTTAGGTATTGTAAGAAAGTAAAAAACTTAGTAACTTTGCACTCAGAAAATAATGCACATATATTTTGTTATTAAGATAAAAGTTCATAATGTTTTTGTATAGTATAGGGCTGGCTGTGAAGTCAGTCCTTTTACTCTTTGTATCATACCTCAGACATACCATGTTGTATGGAATGTAATATCGATTGTTAATCTAACGTGAATTCAATGAAAAACACTTTAGAATAAAGCGTTTGTTCTTTACCAAACAAAAAAGTTGGGAAGGCGAGAATGAATATAAGGTTTTAAGCAGAGAAGATTTTTTGGACATACGAGGTGCTATCACAACAGTGTATCTTACCTCTTGTTGGAGTCAAGAATGTATGTTTGTCGAGAAGCTTGTAGGCGAGAAAGTGCCAGTAAAATACTTGGCTTATGTGGGTACATATAAATAATTGGGCTGTTCCTACATTGAGGGATACGAGAGAACAAAGAGAATACGAGTATAAAATGAAAGAAATGCAAGAAAGCAATAATAGTAACAGCGTATAACAAAGTTTAATTATTGTCATAGAATAAATGGATAGAAAACTAAGATGTGAAATAGCACAAGTGTTTGCGAGTGAGTCCGTGCGCTATCATTATGAGGTGATGAATGAGGTTTGGCTGACTGGTGCCAAGTTGGCTGAGCAGATACAATTCTTTAGCCCGTCGTGGCTAAAGAGGTATGGTTATCTTTTGCCGAGGGAGAGCATGGTGATGGTGGATGAGAACGGTGTGGAGCATAAGTCTGGTTGGTGCTATCCACTGCATAGAATCCAGCGAATGATTGTTGAGGACAAGTTATACTTTCATGTAGATAGCCTTAAAGAAGATAAGAAAGAATCAACATAATACATTATTATATTGGTATGTATGTCACGAAGAAAGATAGAGAAGTAATTGCGAAGACTATTAGGGCTGTAGTAGAAGACGTATATAAAACGCCCAGGTATTACGAGGCTAACGACGTGATTCTTTCCCCTGCACAGGTGTCAGAAGAATTCCCGTTTATCACCCAGCATTTCCTGAAACGCTATGGCTGGTGCATTCCTCGTGAACGTGTGGACAAGTGGGACGATGAGACATGTAAAAGTAAGTATGGATATTCACGAAATCTGATAATAGAATTGCTCCATTCGGGAGCACTCAGAAGAATAAAACCAATTATAGTAAGGGTGCATGGGAAAGGGGTATGATAGTATGTTGAAGGCTGAGATGCTCAGTGCAGGGAAGCGTCTGATGGAGGAAGTGGAACGCTACTATTCCGACAAATGGGTAACAGGCAAAGAACTCACGAAACTTTATCCGTGTTTCTGTACATCGTGGCTTCGGCAGAATGGTTGTTACCTTCCCAGAACCCGTGCGACAATATATGATGACGGGAATGAACAAAACTCCAAGTGGGGCTATTCGCTGAATCGTATAATGAAATATATTGAACAAGGGTATGTGGAAATTAACTATAAAAGATACTATTTCAGCAAGGATAAGACTACATTTAGTGTACAGTGGTGGCACTATTAGGTGATGTCATTTTTAGTAAGGTGTACTAAAAGACGAGGGGGGCTGTCATTTTGAAGAGACCCCTCATTTATATAATGAGTCTTTTTCCGTAATTTCTTGTTGCACCTGCGTTTGCGTCCCCTTTGTACCAAATGAAATATTGATGTCACTTGCTGAATACGTTTTTATAAATGCGAAAGCTGCAACCATTAAAGCGAAAAAGAATGCACCTGCTATACTTTGTGCCACCCCATGCCAAAACAATGTCCATTTTCTTTTTGGTTTTATTGGTTCTATTATCTCACTCAAAGATTGTTTGTGCCGTTTTATAACATCTTCTTCTATCTGCTTTGTTGTTTCATCAAGGGTGTTACGCAAGAACGCTTGCAACACTTGTAAAGCTTGTGTTTTATAACGGGCAATACTTGTGTCTAGACAAGAAATGTCATGAAAAGGCTTCAAATCCATTTCAGCTAATTCTCTGCCATTATTTTTTGCTTTGAAATCTTCAATGAACTTGATTTTGTCTGTTTTGTATAGAGCATACGCAACATGACCGACTATATCAGTTTCATCCTCAACTAATTTCTTATATATGTAATTATAAGTTCTTGCCATAAAGTTATTTAAAACTTAAAGACGCACCGAAAGCTTGACGCATTTGTGACTCTGTTAAGACTTGTGTATAAACTTGTCCCACATACTCAACAGATAAATGAATCTCTGAAGGCTGTGTATCTGATACATACATCTCGCCAATAGGTATACGTTTGGTCTTAGCGTTTGCACGACATACCGTTTCCTTAGAAATTTTGCACATTTTACAATGATTATTGATTAATCGGTTACAAAATTACTAATTTCTTAAGTAATTATTTGCTTTTCGCTAAGAAAAAACAAAAAAATGCCTAAAAATATGTTAAAAGACTGGAATTTCCGCTTATTATTGTATCTTTTTCAGCGGATATGCTCCAAACTTGTAAAAGGAAAGGACATGGCAAAAATCCTCGAACTCGGTTCCCGCCCTTTGTTTTTCCACATTTTTATATCTTACAGGCCGTCCGTCGTGGCGGTCTTTTTTGGAGACTATACACAGAAATTCAAACTAAAAGGATGCTATATAGAAAAAGTTTTGTATCTTTGCTCTCTAAAGCATATGAAGTATGAGAACGGAGCATTTGGATTTCGTTACTTTCTGCGTGGGCAGCTTGTCGGATGCGCTTCATAAGAGTGCGTCTCAGGTGTATGGTGCCATGCGGTCGTCGGGAGTACTGAACGACTATATTGTGCCGTGCTATGACGTGTTGCACACGTTCAGCAAGGACTATCTTGTGGAGGAACTGACTGAAGTGCTAAAGGAAAGGGGAGCACTGGCATGAAAGGTGCGATTGAGCTAGATACCTGTGGAAGCCAACAAGACGATACTTAAGATGAAATATGCAAGGATTGTGGCCATCTTTGCAAAGGAATCAGGCTTGTCGCTTGAGGATGCCTTGGCTTTCTTCTATGATTCTGACACGTATAAACTCATCAGTGAGGGCGTGACCGACATGCATTGCCGCAGTGATGAGTATCTGGCTGACGAGTTGATGTTGGAATACAAGGAGCAGGTTTGCAGCCAGTAAATAAAAGAGCATGAAAAGAACCGTCTTTTGAAAATTATTGGGTTAGAAAATAGAATCAGTAATTACATATACCGTTTCATTTCTTTTCCCTCAACTCCTGCATACAACTCCAACAGGCTCTTGACGGGACTCGACTGAATCTTGGGAATCAGGACTTCCTCGACTTGGAAGAAGCCTACCTCTGCCCTCATGTGTATCTCAATCTTCAAGGGACGT
>CAMNCV010000111.1 GCA_946534585.1 uncultured Prevotellaceae bacterium | reverse complement strand
CTGTCAGTCCCTCCACCACAGCGATAATCACCGTCTCAAGCCACGTCATTTATCTTCCTCCTTACTCTTTGACTTATACATTATTCCGCCTATGATAGACACGAAACCTATGAAGCAGATGACCGGAGCCACCTTCGTGCGCACGGCTGAGAATATCTCAGCATCGAAAGCCTCGTTAGTAGAACTTGCTCCTATCATCATGATGAAGCCTACGATTACCACCAGCATGCTGATGCCTATCAGCATGAAGTTGGTCTTTGAGAATGCGAAATCTTGATTTTCCACTTTTATTGTATTTAATTATGTTGACAGTTATGTATTATCAATTATTGTGCAGGTATCTCGTAACGGAGATATACACGCATATCGTGGATATTACCATGCCGGAGAACAGCACCGCGGCTGCCGTGATGGCTATGACCTGCCAGGTCACTATTGCCTGTATGTCGGGCTCATAAATATACAGAGCCCATACTCCTGCTGCCAGCACCAGCAGCGCCAGCACCCCGGCTATCAGTCCTTCGAGCACGGCGGTCTTCAGGAACGGCTTGCGGATGAAAGCCCATGAGGCTCCTACGAGTGTCATGATGCCGATGGCATGGCGACGCTCATAGATGCCGAGGCGCACCGTGTTGTTGATGAGTGAGAACGAGATGCACGTCAGTACCAACGCTATGATGAGCATGATGAGCATCACCTTGTGCAGGTTGGAGTTTACCTTGTCCATCAGGTCTTTCTGGTATGTCACCTCCGACACCTGCTTGTATGCCTTAATCTGCTTCGTAATCAGTTTCAGCGAGTCAGAGTTAGCCTGGTTTGCCTTCAGGTTTATCTCGGCCGAAGGCACAAAGGGGTTTGTGCCCAGGAACTCCGACGGGTCGGTGCCCAGGGCTTTCGTCTGCTCCTTGAGAGCGCGGTCGCGGTCTATGTACTCCAGATGTGCTACCCACGGGCGTGTCTGCAGTTTTCGGCATACGACAGCAGCCTCACGGTTGGTCACGTTGTCGCGGAATACGACCGTCACCGTGAGGTTTTCCTTTACATAGTCTGACAGGTTGTTTGCCGTCAGGCCTATGAATACTACCAAGCCCAGCAAAATGAGTACCAGAGCCGTGCTGACGCACAGCGTGGCCACTTGCCATCCTCGTCCCTCATGCCCTTTTCTCGTCTTTTTACCCATTGCTGTATGTGTACAATCTATGCAATTTCGCCACAAAGTTACAACAAAATCAAGCGAAATGCAAGTAATTAACTAATGTTAACACACTTATTGCCTTCTTTCAGTCTTATTTTCCCCGAGGATGACTGGTGGATTTGATAAGGGTTTCTGTGTGGTTGTTTTAATCGCATTGTGGTTGCTATGCAAAAGCAAAGCGATTACCTTGTAATCTGATGCGGATAACGGGGTAATCGCTTTGCTTTTGTGAATGAGGTGCTAACTTGCACACTATCAGTTACTTTTTCTTCTTCGGACGACGGCGTGCCCATCCTCCTTCCTGTTCCATGATGTTGAAGAGAGCCTTGCGAGCGTCACGCTGTTGCTTGCGGCTGTCATCCTTGGCTGTATTGTCGCCCTTGCGCTTGCCCTGCTTTGCCTGTTTGTCGGCAGACTTGCCACCAGGGGCTTCGCGGTCCACGTGGCAGCTGACGCGCTTGTTGTGGTAATATGTGCCGTTGAGGGCTGAGGCTACGCGCTTGGCATCGCGTGCGGGCACCTCGATGAAGCAGAACTGTGGCATGATGTCGATGTGACCTACATCCTGCCGGCCTGTCACGTTGCGGTTGATGAACTGCATCGCTTCGCCCGGGAAGAAACGGTCGTTGCGCCCCAGACTGACAAAGAGTTTCACGTAACCCTGCTGCGTGCCCTTGCGCGGCTTCTTGTTCTTCCAGTCGGTCCACCCCTCATCGTTCTTGCCTTTGCCCTTGCCCTTTGACTTGGGTTCCACCACCTCTATCTCTGGAGCATCGGCATAGTACTTTAGGAAGCGCCCGAACTCACGGCTGACGAGTTTCTTGAGTATCTCCTCCTTGTCCACGTATTCGAAGTGTCGGCGCACCTCCTTCATGAACGGTTCTATCTGCTCGTCATCCACGTCGGTCTTCTCAATCTCGTCGATGGCGCGGAAAAGCTGTTTTGAGCATATCTCCTCGGGCGAAGGCAGTCTGCCGGCAAGGAAATCCTTGCCTATGACCTTCTCCACCAATCGGATTTTATGGCGCTCGCGCAGGTTGATGATAGCAATCGACGTACCCTTCTTGCCTGCTCGCCCCGTGCGTCCGCTGCGGTGTGTATATGACTCGGTGTCGTCGGGCATGGAGTAGTTGATGACGTGGGTTAGGTCATCCACGTCGAGACCGCGTGCCGCCACGTCAGTAGCCACGAGCAGTTGTGTCAGGTGGCTGCGGAACTTCTGCATGGTCAGGTCTCTCTGCTGCTGCGACAGGTCGCCGTGGAGAGCCTCGGCGTTGTATCCGTCCTTTATGAGTTTGTCGGCTACCTCTTGCGTCTCCATCTTCGTGCGACAGAAGATGATGCCGTAGATGCGCGGATAGTAGTCAACGATACGCTTCAGTGCCAGATACTTGTCTTTGGCATTGACCATATAATAGATGTGGTTCACGTGCTCTGCGCCTTCATTGCGTGAGCCCACAACCACCTCCTTGTATTCGCGCAGGTAGCTCTTAGCCACTCGTTCCACCTCCTTGCTCATCGTAGCCGAGAAGAGCAGCACCTGCCTTTCTTCGGGAAGACACTCAAAGATGCGGTTGATGCTTTCGGAGAAACCCATGTTGAGCATCTCGTCGGCCTCGTCGAGCACTATGTGGCTTACCTGTTCCAGCCGTGCCTTCCCTCGTTCTATGAGGTCGATGAGACGGCCGGGCGTAGCCACTATTATCTGTGCGCCGTGGCGCAGTGAGCGTATCTGGTCGCTGATGCTTGTGCCACCATATACGGCCACCACGCCCACGCCCTTCATGTACTTGGAGAAGTCGCGCAGGTCATCGGCAATCTGCAGACACAATTCTCGCGTAGGCGAGAGCACCACGGCCTGCGTGGTGCGGTCAGAGGCATTGATTTTCTCAAGCAACGGCAGTCCGAAGGCTGCCGTCTTGCCTGTGCCAGTCTGTGCCAGGGCTATGTAATCCTTTGTGCCCTGCTCCTCGTCGAGCAGCAGCGGAATCACCGTCTCCTGCACGGGCATGGGCTGTTCGAAGCCCAGCTCGTCGATGGCGGAGAGAATTTCGGGGCGTATGCCCAGTTCCTGAAAAGTCATATCTTTTATGGTGGGTTCTATGAATTACCACCGTAATGTTAAACTTAATTACAGTTTCTGCTCTACCTCGATTTCTGTGAAGGTCTCGATGATATCGCCAGTCATGATGTCGTTGAAGTTGACGAGCGACAGACCACACTCGAAGCCCGTAGCCACCTCCTTCACGTCGTCCTTGTAGCGCTTCAGGGCGTTTATCTCGCCCGTGAATATCACGATGCCGTCGCGTATGAGGCGTGCCTTGTCCTTGGCGTGTACCTTGCCCTCGGTGACCATACAGCCTGCCACGGAGCCGACCTTTGAAATCTTGAATACCTCCTTGACCTCGACCTGACCGGTGGAAATCTCCTTCTTGACCTTGTCGAGCATACCCTCCATGGCAGCCTTGATGTCGTCCATGGCATCGTAGATGACGGAGTAGGTGTTGATTTCCACGCCCTCCTGCTCTGCCAGTTTCTTGGCAGCTACTGACGGGCGCACCTGGAAGCCAACGATCATACCGTTCTCGGCGGTAGAGGCAAGCATCACGTCGTTCTCTGATATCTGGCCTACGGCCTTCATGATGACGTTGACCTGCACCTTCTCTGTTGACATCTTGATGAAAGAGTCTGACAAGGCCTCGACAGAACCCTGCGTGTCGGCCTTGACCACGAGGTTGAGCTCGTGGAACTCGCCCAATGCCACGCGGTGGGCAATCTCCTCCAGCGACAGTATCTTCGTCGTTCTGAGGCTCTGCTCGCGCTGCAGCTGCATACGCTTGTTGGCTATGGTCTTGGCCTCCTGTTCGGTCTCCATGATGTGGAAGGAGTCACCTGCCTGCGGAGCACCGTTGAGTCCGAGTATCATCACTGGTTCAGCCGGACGGGCTGCCTCTACGTTCTGGTTACGCTCGTTGAACATTGCCTTAACCCTGCCCCATGCAGTGCCGGCGATTACGATGTCGCCCACGTGGAGCGTACCGTTGCTTACGAGCACCGTGGAGACGTAGCCACGACCCTTGTCGAGCGATGACTCGATGACGGAGCCCGTAGCCTTGCGGTTAGGGTTAGCCTTCAGGTCGAGCATCTCTGCCTCAAGCAGCACCTTCTCCATCAGTTCCTCAACGCCGATACCCTTCTTGGCACTGATTTCCTGACACTGGTACTTACCGCCCCATTCCTCCACGAGGAGGTTCATTGAGGCAAGGTCCTGACGTATCTTGTCAGGGTTGGCACCCGGCTTGTCTATCTTGTTGATGGCAAACACCATTGGCACGTTGGCTGCCTGAGCGTGGGCTATGGCCTCTTTGGTAGTAGGCATGATAGAGTCGTCGGCAGCGATGATGATGATGGCGATATCGGTGACCTGAGTACCACGGGCACGCATAGCGGTGAAAGCCTCGTGACCCGGTGTATCGAGGAAGGTAATCTGACGACCGTCCTCCAGCTTTACGTTGTAGGCACCGATGTGCTGCGTGATGCCACCGGCCTCACCGGCAATGACGTTAGTATTACGCACATAGTCAAGCAACGAAGTCTTACCATGGTCAACGTGACCCATGACGGTAACGATAGGA
>CAMNCV010000110.1 GCA_946534585.1 uncultured Prevotellaceae bacterium | reverse complement strand
CTTGTAGCCGCCCTTCTCAGCCCAGCGCATATACATACGCATGAGCATCTGTGCCCAGTCCTGTGCCTCGGTGCCGCCGGCACCAGAGTTAATCTTCAGCACTGCGTCCATAGGGTCTTCCTCCTGACGCAGCATATTCTTCAGTTCGAGGTCCTCGATGGCCTTCAGTGCACGGGCGTATGCGTTGTCCACATCCTCCTCCGTAGCCATCTCCTCCTTGTAGAAGTCCATTGACAGCTGTAGCTCCTCGGCAGCTGCACTCACCTCCTTGTATCCGTCAATCCATTTCTTCAGTTCACCCACCACCTTCATCTGCGCGCGGGCGCGGTCGGGGTCATCCCAAAAGTCGGGAGCCTGCGTGCGCAGGTCCTCCTCCTCATACTCTATCTTCTTACGGTCGATGTCAAGGTAGCGCGCCAAAGCGTCTGCACGCTCCTGAATGTCTTTTAGTTGTTCTTGCGTTATCATTTATTTATTAACTTATTCTATGATACATTCCATGGGTAGATAAGGCTCGTCATCAAACCTTATTTCACCGTTCTCCAGCATCTTTTGGGCGATTTCTGTTGCGGAATCCTTGTTGGCAGCTTCGATGATTATCTGTTTGACAATCGTTTGAGAGGCTTTAAAAAATACTCCATGATATTTTATGATTTAAATCTTACTTGAAGGTTCAATTTGAAATAAAAATTTGAATCTTTTTCCCTATACAATTCTGCAAACTTATATCTGCTTTGTGAGGGTGATTCGAGTTTGGTGTTATTATAGAGATAATCCTCAAATAGATTACGATCATAAAAATGATAACACAATACCTCGCCGTCATCTTTCACTACGAGGTATCCTCCATTAGCTTCATAATGTCCGTTCCATGGTGTGTGTGGAACCATGCCAAGAGCAGAAGCTACTAGAAAGTTCTTGATTTTGTGTTCGTAATATTTTTGATTATACTCCATATTATAGTTCAATGGATTTCTTTTAACGATGATTTCTGTCAACTCTCTTATACTTTTATTTTCTCCTTGGTATGCCTCAAGTAGAATTTCCGATAAAATATTAGGCATGCTACTGTCAATCAAAACCAAGTTATTGTTACAAATAATATCGTCTATCTTTTTGAAAACAAACTTTCCTCCTACATTATGTATAACAGCAACTCTATCTATTATCTTCTTTTTTGTGTCAATGGCATTAATCTTTGCCATTTCCTCATCAGTAAACTCATGCCCTTCTATAGCATAAGTGAAATTTGTCGTTTTCCCTGCATTGAACAGGGTAGGGTCACTACCTACTTCTGACTTTATACTGAAGCCGAGTTTGGGAGTCATGCCTGTACGGAGGTCATGAATGACAATTGTAATGTCTGTTTTGTCTTTTGATTTGGCCTTAATCTTATTGCAATGTATTTCAGACATAAATTGTTCTATATCTGGTATATTAAATGCTCCCTTTGATTGCCTTATGGTTTTAATTAATATAGCAGCCTTGTCAAGAAATTCTGATACGTTCTTACGTAATAATTCATAACCATCTTCTGATACGACAACTATGTCATCTTGTAAGGAATATTCATAACTTCCTTCTTGTTCTTCTCTAAGTATTTTCAGAATAGGATAGAATAAATCCTCTATTTTGTTAAGGTTGCCATCGCCTGCGTAAACACGTTTTTCACCAAGCAACTTAAACAGAGCATAGATTTCACTCCATTCGCCTTTATTTGCAGTTTTTGCCATATCAAATATCTATATTATACCCAACATTTGAAGTTCTTTTTCTGCTGTAGCTTGAATAGCAGGAATAGCAACAGAGTTGCCAAATTGTTTATATGCTGAGGCATCTGCCACAACTATCTTAAATGAATCAGGGAAACCTTGTAATCGAGCCCATTCACGTGGTGTCATACGCCTGATGCCTTCTCTATTTACTTCACCTTTGATATTTGTTATTGGAGTAAAATCCTTCAAACGTTTATCAACAATGAGATTACGCTCTCGTCCCATTCCACCGACAACTATTGCATTTGCCACACCATTCGTATCAATGATTTCATATCCAAAACCATGTCCTGCGGCTTCATGACGTGCACGATGCCGTTTTAATGTTTCTATGTAGACAGTGGAGAGGTAATATTTTACGGATGGAACTTCTTTCTCCATTATCTCGCAGAATTTAGGACGCTTGTTTCCTGTAGAAGTCGGAGTTGGATAAACGAAATCTGCTACGTTAATGTGAAGGTCTTTACGAAATCCTATAATATATATTCGTTCGCGATGTTGTGGAACTCCGTAGTCCATTGCATTAAGTATCTGAGGAGGAACCACATCGTATCCAGCATTGTCAAGATGCTTAAGTATTGTCTTTAGGGTGCGACCTTTATCATGAATGGCTAATCCCTTGACATTTTCAAGAAAGAAAGCCTTAGGTTGGTGTTTGCGAAGAATATCTTCTATTTCAAAAAATAATGTGCCTCGTGTTTCATCCTTAAATCCAAGACGACGCCCAGCCATGGAGAAAGCCTGACAGGGAAAGCCTCCACATAGTATGTCAAAAGATTTGGGTATATAACTCTTTGTACTTTCTTTGGTTATGTCACCAAATGGCATCTCACCATAGTTAGCAAGGTAAGACTCTTGTGCTTTTGCATCAAATTCTGAAGAATACACGCACTTACCACCGAGATTTTGCATTGCTATGCGAAATCCACCAATCCCTGCGAAAAGATCAATAAACGTAAATTTGGGATTCTTCGGTGCAGGGAATGGTACCTTAAAGAAATCATCGAATAGACCATACTGTAATGGAGATTCTGCCACATTCCATATATTTTCATCCGATAATTCTTCTTCATCAATCATTCCCTTAAATTGCTTATGAGAAAGGAATTCACGCAAACAGGAAACTATATTATTTTTCTCATTAAGACTATATTCCGCATGATTATTATGCAGGTAATGACTGAGTACAGCGAGATGATTTTCGTATGATGTCTCGCCGAAAATCCTCACACCGTCCTTTGTCACTTCCTCTGGAAAGTCTGACAGTTTTATGTTCGCTTTTTCCTTACTCCTCATACATCTTTTCTATTACCTCGGCATAGTTCTTTATTATCACGGGGCGGCGAGTCTTCAGCGTGTTGGTAAGCTCGCCGTTCTCCATGGTGAACGGCTCGGTAAGCAGAGTGAAACGCTTCACCTGCTCATAGCCTGCCAGTCCCTGCTGCAGGGTGTTGATGCGCTCGGTGAGCATCTTTATTATCTTCTCGTTGGTACAAAGATCCTCACGACCGGTGAACGGTATGCCCTGCTCACGTGCATACTCCTCAAGCAGTGCGTAGGCAGGCACAATGAGTGCGCTGACAAACTTGCGCTCGTCGGCTATCACTGCTATCTGCTCTATATATTTGTCAACAAGCAGTTTCGACTCCACAGCCTGCGGTGCAACATACTTGCCGTTGCTGGTCTTGTAGAGGTCCTTGATGCGCTCGGTGAGGTAGAGCTCGCCGTCCTTCATGTAGCCGGCATCACCAGTGCGGAAGAAGCCGTCCTCGGTGAATGACTCCTTGTTAATGGCGTCGCGGTTATAGTAGCCACGGGTGATGGTAGGACCCTTCAGCAATATCTCAGAGTTCTCGCCTATGCGTATCTCTATGCCCTCGATAGGACGGCCTACGGAACCGATGGTGAAAGGCTCGTCGCGATGGTCACACGACACGGTGGCAAGGCTCTCCGTCAGTCCGTAACCCACAATCATGTTGAGTCCCAGGATATGCACGAACTCCTCTACCTCTTTTGACACCACAGCACCTGCCGTAGGGAAGATGTTAGGACGTTCCAAACCAAACTGCTTTCTTACGAGCGACAGCACTGTCTTGTTTATTACCTTGTACTTCAAGCTCAGTGCCAATCCCGGCTTCTTGCCGTTGGCCTTGCAGTCTATGTTGTAGCGACGGCTTATCTCCATTGCCTCAAGGAACACCTTTTTCTGTAATCCCGAGGCATTGTCTATCTTCTCCTGCACACCGGCATACACCTTCTCCCAGAAGCGTGGCACGGCAGACATACACGTAGGGTGAGTCTCGCGCATAGACTTCTGTATCTCGTGCGGGTCGGTGTTTATGATGATGGTGGCACCCTCGGTAAGTGCGAGGAAGTCCCAGCCACGCTCAAAGATATGAGTTATAGGCAGGAACGTAATCACACGGTCGCTCTCGCCCACCGGCACGCACTTGTCGTTAGCCTTGAATGCCGCCATGTACTGTCCGTTGGTAAGCACCACACCCTTTGATTCGCCTGTGGTGCCCGAGGTGTAAAGTATGTTGGCTATGTCATCTTTTTGAATAGAAGCAAGGCGTTCTTCGAGTAGTCTTCCCTCATCTCCATTCAAACTCTCATCCTTCTTTCCTCTTTCTTCATCCAAAAAATCATGGAAATACACCGACGTGGTGTCATGCTCAGCCAATGTTACCGATGGGTCATAGATGATTATACGCTCCAACGTGTGGCATAGTGCCTGCACGCGGCGCGCCTTGTCATACTGCTCCTGCTCACCTACGAAGAAGAAACGTATCTGTGCATCGTTGATGACATACTGCAGCTGCTGCTCCGAACTCGTAGCATAGAACGGAATTGTCACTGCCCTCACACCGAAAGCACCGAAGTCGGTATAGATGTAAGGCAATGAGTTTTGTGAGAACACACCGATGTTCTCCTGCACCTTCACCCCGGCACGGAGCATGGCAAGCGATACGCAGCGGACATTGTCGGCGAAATCGTGCCACGATGCTTTCTTCCACACCGTACCTCCGAAGTCCTTATACTCGAATACGGTCTTGTCGCCGTATTTCTTCGCCTGCTCGTATGGCAACTTGGCAAGATGACATAATGTTTGCATAGCAGTATGATTATTGGTTTTATCTTATGAAAAGCATCTCGCGGTACTTGGGCAGTGTCCATACCTCATCGTCAACCTTGGCTTCAAGTTTGTCGATATGGTAACGTATATGCTCCATGAGTGGAACCACGGTGTCGTGGTAGGCGATGGCGCGCTCGCGACAGTTTTCGATTACGTTGGCTACTTTGCGTGCCTCGGTCAGTTGCTCGCAGCCTTCCTCTATCTCCTTGACGCGCTTGGAAATCTCTGAGATAAGAGCCAAATTGCTTGCGGCAGAAGAATTGAACTCTTCCTCTGGCAGTATTGATTTCAGTGCGCGCACGTTCTCTGCCAGTTTCGTCTGGTAGGCAACGACCTGCGGTATGATATGGTTGATGGAGAGATCGCCGAAGATGCGTGCTTCAATCTGTACCTTCTTGATATATGTCTCCCATTTAATCTCGTTGCGTGCCTCAAGTTCTTTCTGGGTCATGATGCCCATGCTCTCAAACATCTGTACGGACTCTGGGTCGAGATAACGGTCGAAAATCAACGGACATGAACGCTCGGTGTCAAGTCCGCGACGCTTGGCTTCTTCAATCCATTCGTCAGAGTACCCATTGCCGTCAAAGCGTATCGGCTTGCAGGTCTTGATGTCGTCGCGCAGTACGCTGATGATGGCGGCGTGCTTGTCTTTGCCTTTAGCTATCAGCGCATCGACGCGAGTCTTGAAGTTGGTAAGAGCCTCTGCCATGGCTGCGCTCAATGCTATCATGGCACTGGCACAGTTTGCCTCGGAACCAGGCGCGCGGAACTCAAATCTGTTGCCAGTGAAGGCAAACGGACTGGTGCGGTTGCGGTCGGTATTGTCTATGAGCAGTTCGGGGATTGATGGTATGTCGAGTTTCAGCCCTGCCTTACCGCTTATAGATATGCTGTCATCGTCGGTCTGCTCCAGATGGTCGAGGATTTCAGTCAGTTGCTTGCCAAGGAACGAACTGACAATAGTCGGCGGAGCCTCGTGTGCCCCCAGACGGTGAGCATTGCTTGCTGACATTATTGAAGCCTTCAGCAGACCGTTGTGTTTATATACAGCCATCAGCGATTCCACGATGAAGGTTACGAAGCGAAGGCTGCCAACCTCGTCTTTTGCAGGCGCATGGAGCAGGATGCCGGTGTCTGTTGAGATAGACCAGTTGTTGTGTTTGCCAGAGCCGTTCACTCCATCGAATGGTTTTTCGTGAAGCAGACAGCGGAAGCCATGCTTACGTGCTACCTTCTTCATGAGCGACATGATGAGCATATTGTGGTCTATGGCCAGATTCATCTCTTCGAAAATAGGAGCCAGCTCAAACTGGTTCGGTGCTACTTCGTTATGGCGTGTCTTGCATGGAATACCTAATTCAAGTGCCTGTATCTCAAGGTCTTTCATGAAAGCAGCTACACGTTCTGGTATCGCACCGAAGTAGTGGTCGTCCATTTGCTGATCCTTGGCAGAAGAATGTCCCATCAGCGTGCGGCCTGTCAGCAACAGGTCGGGGCGTGCAGAGTACAGTCCCTCGTCAACGAGGAAATACTCCTGCTCCCATCCGAGGTTGGAACGGCATTTCTTTACCTCAGGGTTGAAGTACTGCACAACGGCTGTTGCGGCCTTGTCAACGGCATGTATGGCCTTTAGGAGGGGTGTCTTGTAGTCGAGAGCCTCGCCGGTATATGATATGAATACCGTTGGTATCATTAGCGTGTCGCCTATTACGAACACGGGGCTGGTGGGATCCCAGGCAGAGTATCCGCGTGCTTCAAACGTAGAACGTATGCCGCCCGATGGGAATGATGAGGCGTCAGGCTCCTGCTGAATGAGACTCTTGCCCTCGAACTCCTCTATCATACCTCCCTTGCCGTCGTGGTCAACGAAGGCATCATGCTTCTCGGCGGTAGTCTCGGTGAGTGGCTGGAACCAGTGCGTACAGTGGGTTACACCCAGTTCCATGGCCCATTTCTTCATACCGCGCGCTACCTCGTCAGCTGTCTCGCGGTCAAGCGGTGCACCATTGTCTATGACCTGCATCATGCGGTCATAGACCTTCTTTGGAAGATACTTGTACATCTTCTGCTTGTTGAAGACGTATTTCGCAAAAAACTCTGACGGGCGCTCTTTTGGTGCCGGCACCTCTACGGGCTGTTTCTTGAAAGCCTCGGCTACTACCTGAAATCTTAAATTGGCCATATTGTGTCTAAATGTTTCAAATTGCAAAGTTACTCATTTTTTTTCGTTGTAGCAAATCTTTGTCGAGAAAGTTTTACCCCGCTACTTCTTATCATTGATAAGATGTAGCGGGGCTATGTAGATCCGATGTGTTTTATTGAGTAGTATTAGTAGTACTGTATGTGTGTTTAATCATAGTGGCAGTGCTTATCATGTTCTCAGCACTTGAGTAGATAAAAGGAACAATGATTGGGTTTACCACCGGATTTCTGATTGCAAAGTTAATAAAAAAATATTGACAGATGTCAACAAAACTTGTTTTTTTTTCTCTGTTTTTATTTCTTTAACATTGTGTACCCACACAGTACGACATTTTTTCGTTTTTTCCTCTTTTCTTTTATCGAATTTGTCGTTTTTAGATACGAATTGCTATGTCATAAGACACAAATTACCCTGCAATCGCTATCTGATTACGTTGTAATCGCTATCTGATTGCAGGGTAAAAGCTATGCTTTTGCATCGTAATCGCTATCTGATTGCGGTGCGTCGGTTTTGCTTGTCTTATGTCGGCTGATTATTTGGCCTCTTTGATGGCTTTGCTGATTTCGCCGTAGATGACGTCGATGCTGCCTACACCGTCGATGCGGGCGTACTTGCCCTGCTTGATGTAGAAGTCCTTCAGCGGAAGTGTCTGTGAGTAGTAAGTGTCGAGGCGTTTCTTGGCAGTCTCTTCGTTGTCGTCAGCACGACCAGAGGTCTGACCACGAGCAATGATACGCTTGATAAGCTCTGCGTCGTCAACCTCAAGACCGATTACGATGTTTACCTTCTCGCCGCGCTCCTCAAGCATCTTGTCGAGTGCCTCAGCCTGAGCTATGGTGCGTGGGAAACCGTCGAAGATTACGCCTGGTATCTCCTTGCCCTTGCTGTCAAGTGTGGCTGCGAGCATGTCGATGATGAGTGCGTCTGGTACGAGCTTGCCTTCGTTGATGTAGCCTGATGCAGTCTTACCCAACTCAGTGCCTGCCTTGATTTCTGCGCGCAGTACGTCACCTGTGGAGATGTGTGCTACGCCAAACTCTTCGATGATTTTGTCACTCTGGGTGCCTTTGCCTGAACCTGGGGCACCGAAAATTACGATGTTCTTCATTTTTCTTTTACCTTATTATATATATAATGTGTACCTATACAAGCGAATATATGCTGCGTAGTTCGCGTCCCTCACCGTCATAGTCGAGACCGTAGCCTACGATGAAGGCTTCAGGGAGTGTCATTCCTACGTATTTTACTGTTAATCCCTCTACTTTACATTTCTCTGGCTTGTGCGACAGTGTGCATATCTCGACTGATGCCGGATTTTGTTGGCGCAGGCGATTGATGAGAAATTGCATGCTGTAGCCCGTGTCAACAATGTCTTCTATAATTACCACGTGGCGCCCTGTTACGTCTTCCGTTACCGGCAATTGCTCTTCGATGTGCCCGGTAGTGTCCACTCCTTCGTAGCTTGATAACTTCGTGAATGCGTATTTGCAGGGAAAGTGAAGCTGGCGCAGCAAGTCTGAAGCAAAGACGAATGCCCCGCTCAGCACTATGACGAAGATGGGGTTGAGCCCCTCGTAGTCTTTGCGCAGACGTAAGGCAACGCTTTCTACAGCTTGCTGTATCTCCGTTTCTGGTATCGATAAACGGAATGTCTTATCTTTTATATTTATGGTCTCATTCATTGCTCCATGAGGAAATTTGGTGCAAAATTACGAAAAAACTTTGATTTATTTGCTTTATTTCATATCTTTTTTGTAAATTTGCACTTTAATAACGTATTTATTGATACAAATAACAGAGAAAATCAACGTAACATGAAGATATTCACCGCGGCACAGATACGTGAACTTGATAAGTACACTATCGAGCATGAACCTATTACTTCGCTTAATCTGATGGAACGCGCTGCCGTCGCTCTGGTAAAGAACATCGAGGAGTTTTGCGATGAGGATACTCCTGTGGTCGTGTTTGCCGGTCCGGGAAATAACGGTGGCGATGCTCTGGCTGTGACACGACTTTTGCGTGAGCATGGCATAGGGGCGGTGGTCTATCTGTTTAATGTCACAGGACACCTGTCAGATGACTGTACTGCCAATCGAGATAGGTTGAAGACGAAGTTTCCGGAGGCTCTGAAGGAAATCGTGCAGGAGTTTGAACCGCCGCGACTGACGGAACACACCGTTGTCATTGACGGACTGTTTGGCTCTGGAATCTCAAAACCTCTGACGGGTGGTTTCGCTGCTGTCGTGCGTTATATAAATCAGTCGCCCGCGCGAGTCATAAGCATTGACCTGCCTTCAGGATTGATGACCGAGGATAATACTTATAATGTTAGGCAGAGCATAGTCGAGGCTGATGTCACTCTGACGCTCGGAACGAAAAAACTATGTATGATGCTCTCGGATAATCAGCCATATATAGGACAACTGCGCGTGCTTGATATCGGACTCAGTCGCGAGTTTATAAATAAAGAGGAAGCACAGTTCCTAGTGGTTGACGAGTCTATGATACGTGAGCGTATGATACCTCGTGATGATTTTGCTCATAAAGGAACGATGGGGCATGTCCTCCTTGTAGCCGGTAGCAGTGGTATGGCTGGCGCTGCAATGCTTGCCTCTAAGGCTTGTCTTCGCAGTGGCGCGGGAAAACTGACAGTGCATTCTCCGCGTTGTAACGGTCAGGCTCTGATGTTGGCTACTCCAGAGACGGTGGTGGATCTTGATCGTGATGATAATATATTTACGCAGGCCGTGGATAGCAACGGCTACGATGCTATAGGCATAGGTCCGGGGCTGGGTACAGCGGAAGCTACGGCTGTGGCCATGATGACTCAGATACGTAGCGCTCGTGTGCCTGTGGTTGTAGATGCCGATGCTTTGAATCTGCTGTCGGTTCATCGCGCATGGCTGCAGCAGTTGCCGGATGGTATGATACTTACCCCACATCCGAAAGAGATGGATCGTTTGTGTGATTCTGTGCCTTCAGATGATTATGACCGCTTGATGAAAGCGCGTGATATGGCTCAGCGGTTGAGGTGCTACATTATTTTAAAAGGACACAACAGCGCTCTTTGTATGCCTAACGGTCAGATTGTATTTAATAGTACGGGTAATGCTGGCATGGCGACAGCTGGAAGTGGCGATGTCCTTACAGGTGTAGTCACAGCGCTGCTCGCACGTGGCTATTCAAATGCCGATGCCGCTATGGTGGGTATGTATCTCCATGGACTGGCGGGCGATTATGCAGCGCGCGAACTCGGCATGGAAAGTCTTATGGCGAGTGATATAATAAAAAACCTTCCTAAAGCCTTTTCTCATATTATGCCGAGCAACAAAACGTATAAATAATAATGATATATGTTAAGAAAACTAAACAAATAACGGAAAATGTGTAAACTATTACTATAAATTTCAAAAAAAATAGTAATTTTGCATGTTGTTACGTACAAATATCAAATTGTTTCATCGGAAACTAATGAAAGAGATATACTACAAAAAGTCAAAGACAACCTTGCGCCATGTAATAATGGCTTGCGTTATGTTGCTCTCATTAAATGTGAGTGCACACTCAGTGATGGATGACGGTCACCATGTTGATACACTGTCGCTCGCTGAGCGTATATCCTTGCATACCAATGCCGTCGATTGGGTTATTGGTCTGCCTAACCTCGGTGTAGAGTTCGACCTGAAAGGACGAAACTATAACCGTTGGACTGTTATGGCAAGTATGCGATATCGCCCTTCAATGAGTAAGACGTTCGTTAGTCCTATAGTATATAACATCTTTGAGGTATCCCTCGAAGGTCGTGCATACTGGCGTGAGCGTAGAGCAACACCAACGGGCATATTCCATCATCATCGTATGTGGTACGAGAAAATCCTCTCGGCTCGTGCAATGTTGCCAAGCCATCCTACATGGGTGTTCTATCGTGGTGGATATGTGGCGTACACAAAATACTCATATCTTATAAAGAATTTGTTAGATGGTCGTCAGGGTACTGCCATTCAGGGAGGTTTTACATGGGGCTTCGAAATGCCGTTGTATCAGTT
Organism: uncultured Prevotellaceae bacterium; assembly: GCA_946534585.1. Classification (GTDB taxonomy): domain Bacteria; phylum Bacteroidota; class Bacteroidia; order Bacteroidales; family Bacteroidaceae; genus Prevotella. Next base: position 16,962 of record CAMNCV010000110.1, on the reverse strand, counting down.
CTCTGATGGAAACTCTCTTGACCTCGACTGTGGCATCAGCGGAGGTATATGTCTCAGAAAAGAGGATAAGTATAAGGTAGATGAGGAGAATAATGCCTACGGATATACTGAGAAGAACGATAAGTGGCGCTTGTGCCACTATCCAGTACTTAAGGATATTCATGTTTCTTTCGTGTATCGCTTCGGTAACTACCCAATACAAAAGAGGTATCGCTGGCGCTACGATGCTGATAACGAGTATCGTTCTGTTATGGATTCTCTGTATGCCGATGCTGAGGCACGTGCTCTGCAGCAGTATATCGCTGACTCTATATATAAGATAGTATATAACGATTTCCGACATGTCTATGACTCTGTACTTGCAGTACGCACGGCTGAGGAGAAAATGGCTCAGATAGAACAGACTAAGAAGGATATTGAAACCTTGAAGGCCGAAGCAGAACAGCAGGGTGAAGCTCTGTTTGAAGTAGAGCCAGGTAAGACAAAGAAGGATAAAAAGGCTAAGAAAGAAAAGAAGAGTAAGAAGAAAGACGAAGAAGAGCAGCAGGCTACAGAAGAAGTTAGTGATGATAATGCCACAGAACAAGAGCAGGCTATGTTAAACAATGCAAGAAAGGAGGATAACGATGAAGTGTAAGAAATTAGTACAACTCTCAGCTCTTGCTGTGTGTGCATTGCCAATGACTTTCTCATTAGGCTCTTGTACAGAGGAGGATATCTTCGATAACTATGCTTCCGTATTGTTCGATTCTACTTACTTTACGTATGACATCGATACCTTCCTCAATAATATGTGGGGACCGGATATGGTTCATATATATACGTATGAGGTGACCAATAACGGTAGTAAGAATCTGAAGCATCTCTCTATGCAGAAGCAGGAGAATACAATGAATCTCATTGGTAAGCATATTTCTCCGAACATGGTCTCAGGTGTAGAGGATTGGTCAAGCATAAATACTAACGGAGATACTATTACTTATATCAATCATAAAGAGGATCCTACGCACACATTCAAGAATACACGTTTCCACTTCGGTGCAGGATTGTTTATGAGTGTAGTTGCTTTGTCAAGAACTGATCAGGAAAAATATCCTATTAATGAGGTAGAGGTGTTAAATGCCATCTCAAATCCTACCTATGACAATATGCGCGCAGCTAACTACTCTTATTATCTGCAGGATGGAGCTAACTATCAGGCTGATAATCAACCAGCTGGTTTGCAGTTGCCTTGGTATTGGAATGATCAGACACACGATTTCAATAAATACACAAATTCTGATGGCTCTCCAGCAAAGTATGTGTTTGAGTCTCGTCAGCCTGTGGCTTCAGGTTTCTCTCGTGACACCTTGAAAGTAGGTGAACATAAAGAAATCGTATTTGATAAAGTAGATGTTACTCGTAGGTATGATTTCTCCGTTGATATCGCAAAGGCTGCTGATGCATCTGATTTCGTTATAACTCAAGTACATGCCGTGCTTGCTGGTGTTCCTACAAGTATGAATTTCTGGCGTCGCACTATGGATGTGGAGAATACTGCAAAGATTGCCTATAGGCTTGCAATTCCTGAGGCTGACGCTGCTGGAAAGACTTCTGTCAAAGCTACACGTCAGATGTGTTTTATGAATCTTTCTTATGGCACTGATACAACTGCAACTGCTCTTGCGAAAACTAATGGTCCTGGAGTTATGCAGCTTCATATTATTGGTAAATGGAAAGGAAAAGACGTGACATTGAATACTTTGACTAATATCAGCAAATCAATCATCGTTGCTGGTATGATAAGGAAAGATGTCTTTGGCTGGGTAAATGATGAGGGGACTAAGCTTAATATAAAACTTTCTACTCCTATCACGTCTGACATGCTGAAAAATCCGAATAAGGTCGCTTACTTGAAAGACTGATGTCAATATTATAGTATAATAGAATAGATATATTATTAAAAGTATAATGAGGAAGATACTGCTCATACTCGCAATAGTGGCACTCTCTGCCACAAGGGGAACGGCACAGATTATATCCGTCAATACCAATGCTATGCTTGATGCTATGCAGGCACCGTCGTTTGGCTTTGAGTTGGTGTTAAATAAAAGATCAACGCTTGCCGTTGACGGTTTCTGGGGAAATAAGATAATGGGTAAGGAATGGAAAGTGCTCGCTTTCCAGCCTGAATGGCGTCTCTATTTCGGTGGCCGCCCTTTGTTCCATCACTATATTGGCGCTGTTGGCATATTGGCCAAGTATGACATCAAAGCTTATGCAAAGCAATATCACGGTCATGCTATGGGCTTTGGTATGTCCTATGGCTATGTGTGGCCCGTGACAAAGCGTCTTTTGCTTGATTTCCACACTAGTCTGGGCTTCGTGGCTCGTGATGAACGTAACTATATGCGTAATACTGATTATTCAGGTTACAATATGTTTGATAATGAGGAGAATGTGGTCGATGGAGATTACCCGCTCATTCCGACTAACTCTCGAGCAACAATGCTCTGTCCTATCAAAATAGGTATCTCTGTTGCCTATATAATTAAATAAGGTGTAAAGATAAATTAAATATCATAGGTTCTCTTTATAAACAAGAAGATACGTAAGATATAATTCAATATAGAATTTCTTTAAGACTTAGATTGCATACGATAATGAAACGTACAATTTCATACATATTCGTTTATTCTCTACTGATGACGCTCGGTTGCATTACTGCTAATGCACAGGGCGACGCTATTGACGCTAATGTACATATCAGTTTTGAAACTTCAGGACAAAAGAGTTATCGTACTGTTCAGTATGCTTTGTTCAAAACTGCTCACAAAGCAAGCACTGTACAGAAATCCCTCGAAGAGGCTATTGCTCTCCAGCGTGGTGATGGTGGTAATATAGTTCTCACTGCATGGGATGATGCACTGGATAAGAATAAAATGAAGTTCCGTAACTCTAAGGGTAACGGAGATTTCCGTGTTCATGCTTATCCTGATATGGCAATCCTCGTCTCTACCTATGATCCAGAGGATGAACTCACAATTGAGGATGCGAAGTTTCAGGTAATTACTCTTGTTGAAGGACAGACAGAGTATGAGTTTGCTTTCAAGAGTACCATGGATAAAGGATCGCAGCGAATAGAAAATGTGGATGTCATGGGTGTCAACCGTGATACTATTAGCATTGTTGCAGCTCCTCCTATTGATGATGGTAAGAATATGTATTTCCGTATTCATGTTGATCTGCCAAAACAGTATGGCAATAGTAAGGCTCGTATGGTAATTCAGCCGATGTCTGTAGATTGTCAGACTGAGGATACGGTAGATTATATTCCAGGTGTTGTGATGGAAGGTTATGAATATCATAAGCTTCAAGATAAGCGTATGCGTTTCAACTACATGAAGTATGATAACGTGGCTTATTGTTATAGTCCCAAGCTTATATATGATGATGAAAAGATTTTCATCGATACAACTCTTGTATATGTAAAGCCAAATCGTAGAAAAACTTATAAGATTCCTTATGAGGTAGTACTTGCTGAGTTCAATAATGACTATTTCCATCAGTCGGCTGCTACGGGTTCTTGTAATGGTAAGAATATCTTTAAGTTCATTGACCTTGGTGTAGCTGCTGCCGATATGGACGTTGATGAGTTCCAGGTAATTGCAGAAAGTAACTACGATACGAAGAATCAGGACTTGCGCTTGCGTTTTATTGTAGGTAAGTCTGAACTTATCGAGGATTCTCTTAACCAGAAAATGCTTGATGACCTCGTAACTGAGCTTCGTTCTTATGGTGAGCAGTTGATGGAGGTAAAAGTAGAGGCTTCTGCTTCACCAGAAGGCGGTCTTGAATTTAACCGTAAACTTGCGGCCGAACGTACAAAGGTTGCTGTAGGTAAGGTGCGTAATTATCTTGGTAAGGTAGATGCTGCTTTCCATACAGGTGCACCGAGAGTATATACTTGGGAGGATGTTGCTAAGCAAGTAGAGGAAGATGGCTTCCCTGGTCATGCTGAACAGATACGTGCTAATATGGGACCAAATGGCTATGGTGGTGATGCCGCTATACAGGCTATCGAGGGATATGAGACTGTTATTGAACCTGTGATGCAACAGCAGCGTCGAATGCGCGTAACCTATCGTTATGAGCGTGAGCACATAATGGATGCAGAAGAGGCTCTTGCTGCTTATATGGAACGTAAGCACGATTTGTTACAAGGAAAGGGTCGTGACTTCTCTGATGGTGACTACTACAACCTTTATACTGTTATTAAGGATTCTGCAGAGCAGGATACCCTCACGATGATTGCATATAATCATGTGTTGCGTACACCTGGATATGAGAATATTAAGTTCTCTATGTATGTGGCCAATCGTATGGCTATGCTTAACTCGCGTCAAGGTAAGCCTGATGCTAAGGTTCTTGCTCCATTCATCAACTCTCGTCTGCGTGCTATGTCAACACGTGAGCGTAGTGAAAAGGCTCAGAAGAATCGTCGTGAGGTGCTTATTAACCAGATTATTACTTACTTCCAGATGGAAGAACGTGACAGCGCGTTGAGTTATTGCGACTACTGGTTTAAGAATGACAATGATCCAAAAGTTGAGAGACTTAAGAAATATATTAAGTTTAAGGAAGGATTTGTGAAGTATGCTACTCATCAGCTTTCACCTGCAGAGGAACAGGAAGTACTTGATGCTATGAATTATGTCATCAGTTGTTCACCTGATAACAAAGCTGTAATTTATACGGAGGCTCGTGAAATTCTTAATGTACCTAACTCCGTATGTCAGGAGCTTGTTGCAGCAATGAATGACGAGAATCCAAAGAAATGGTATCTGCGTGGCATCTTAGAGGGTGACTTGGAAGAACAGAAACTTGGTGAACCAAAGAAACCTGATTATATTCCTAATTACCTGTGCTTCTTCAATCATAGCTTTGAACTTGAACCTTCTTACAAGTGGCTTTACTTGGCTGATGGTCAGATAAGTGACAAGTTGCGTGAGAAGTTTAAGTACAGCAAGAAGAAGAAAGATCGCTATCGCAATATGTTTGATAACCTCGTTACCTTGAGTGGTGATTCTGCAGCAGCAGGTTCCGATGATATTATGGAGTTGAGTGGTGCGGATGATGAAGAAGAAGTAACGGAAGAAAACGCTTCACAGGACGGTACTGCGCAGGAAGGCAGCGGATCTACTTCTACTGAAGATGCATCTGCTGATGCTTCAAAGTAATGTGATACAGATATAGAAATCTACAGATAAAGGAGAATCGATAGATAAAAGATGAATAAAAGACTAATTCCAGTTGTACTGACAGCACTACTGCTAAGTCTGCATGCTAATTGTGACTTAAAGGCTGCACCAAGTGTGAATCCCTCGGATATAGCATCATTGAAGTTGCTTGATCCGTTGGACACTCTTGATGAGGAAGACTTGCAGGCTATGCGTGACACGATAAAAATGTCACGCAAGAACCTTGCTCGTGGTACCGGTGCGGTGAACGCATTGGATTATAGTGTGCGTGACTTCTACAAACCAAAGGGCTACCAGTATTATAAAGGTTTGCTCCAGAACATGTATTATGGTGTGTCAATGGGTTACGAGCAGGTTTTGCCACAAGCAGAAAGTGCTCCTGCATTGAATATCATACAGGTTAATGGACAGATTGGCACGCGCTTGAATAAACTCAACGGATTACGCTTAGGATTAGGTGTAGGTTGGGGCTATAACTATCAGCGTGGACTTCGTATGGCTCGATTCTCCGGTCGTTTGGACTATATGCATGACATTACAACTCATTTCGAAGGTTACAACTCTTCAAGATGGCTTGATGTGCAGGCATTGGTTGGTATCGGTGGTAACTATACTTTCTTCCGTGGTATAGGAAGAGAGAAATTTGCTCCCGAGGCACATACTGGTGTTCAGTTGAAGATATTTACTGGTCCTCATGCTTATTTGAATGTAGAACCTTATATAGGTATAGGTGGTCCACAGATGGATTATGACTATCGCAGAAACTGGCGTGGTTTTGATTTGTTCTATGGTGCTAATCTTACTTATGAGTTCCAGCTCAATGATAACCTCTCCAAGGCTGCTCGTGTGAAGTTCATGCTTTCTCGTCTTGAGAAATTCCCAGAGGAGACATATCAGACAAATGAACTTTGGCGTCGTCCATGGTTTGTTGAGTTCTCAGCTGGTTTGAACTGGTCTGAAACAAGCGAATTGAAGAACTTAAGTTTTGGAAATTCCACAGGTCATACCACGACGATTAGTATTGGTAAGTGGTGGTCTCCTGTAATTGGTTTCCGCTTCTCTGGTTTTACCCAGATTGCAAGACGTGATGAAATACAATATGAAGGTCAGGGAATAAACCATGCTCCTTATGGTGACATGACTCAGATTTTCAATACTCACTATATGGGTATTCGAGCAGAGGCTTTATTTAATCCTTTAGGCTTCTTCTATAAGTCATTCAGCTGGAATCAGCCATTTGGTGGTTATGTGGCATTCGGTCTTGGATACGGTACGTTGTCAAAGTATAAGTCAACATTTATGGAGAAGTATCGTGTAGGTACAGAGTCGTACTCTTTCGCCCTGCATGCATATGGATATATCGATAAGGACTTACAGTTGTTCATCGAACCACGATATTCACATGGTGTTTACAGAGAAGATGAGCGTCTGCATGACATGAACCATTTCTCATTGAACCTTGGTCTTACTGTGATGGTTCGCAGTCCACACTACCGTCCAATAGAGGAAATGGATCAAGTACAACACTATACATATAAGGTGAATAAAGGTGTACGTGTAGGTATTGGAGGAGGTATTCCAATGTTGTCACGTCGATATAGTGATTGGGGTCCAGGTAACTTCGAGTGGAATGCTCAAGCATGGGCTGACTATACGTTCAACTCATATATTGGTGCACGAATCAGTGTCAATATGATGAACACAAGTCGTAAAGACTACATGCCTTATAATGCGTTTTATAAGAGAGCCGATGGTATGATGTGGTCACAAGGTCGCTACGGTATGGTTATAATAAACCGTCGTACTTTCTTTGGTTCGCTTGATTTCGTTGGTAATCTTACAAACTTATGTGGTGGTCGTATGAATCAGCGTAAGTTTGAGTTGCAGGCATACATTGGTCCTACGGTGATGTGGCTTGGAGACCAAGACAATGAGATGGCTTCATCAGAGCCTGTATTTGAAGGTGGTTACAATAAGGCTGTTAACTTTGAAGATACGAAGTATTGGTATTTTGGTGTAAACGGTGGTATAAAACTGTCCTATCCAATTGGCAAAAAAGGTTTCTCTGTATTCTTCAACCCTGAGGTGTACTTCATAGCTCAGAACAGTGAGTACGATATACGTGGTTTCAACACTGTATCTATCACCGATAAGTTGCACTTGTACGAATCACTTAACTTCGGTCTGCAGTATAAGATAGGAAAGCTGCGTCGTGCTCCAGAAACTGTCAAGAGAATACACGAGAAACATGACAATAGATATAGAAGCCGTCAGTTGCGTGCTGTAGAAAAGTATAATACAAAGTACGCAAAGAAGTTAGCCAAGCAACATAAGAAGCATTAATCCAACTGAAAAAGACGATGACATTTAAGAGAATATACATATATATAGTTGTAGCTTGCATGGTGCTTTGTACCATTCCAGCGAAAGCACAGAAGGAGGCAGATGCTGTACAGGCAGCCATGGCTGTTGTTATCAACAAATACTCTACTCAGGCGGATACTATTGCCAAGGAGTTGTCAGCACGTTTCAATAAGGATGTTGCAATACAGACAGCTCTTGCTCGTGCTTATTTCCGTAATAATGAGCGTGAGAAGACCAAGATGTATCTTGACAAGGCTTTTGCTATAAGTGATAAGTTTGTGCCATCTTACATCTTGAAAGGTGACATGTATGGAGAGTGGGATGTGGATTCTGCTTGCTATTGGTTTGAGAAAGCCATAGAGGCTGACTCTTTAAATCCTGATGGATATCTGAAGTATGCCAATGTTATGGCACGTAAGGATATAGACGCAGCAAAGGCAAAACTTGAAGAACTTCGTATAGCAGTACCTGACTATAATGTGGATATAGAGATTGCAATGCTATATAACAAGTTGGGAAAGGATGCAGAGGCTGCAGAGGCTATGTCAGCCGTGGATCCACATTCTTTGACTATGAACCAGTTGGTACAGTTTGTTCAGAACTGTTATTGGAGTCAGGATGATATCCGCTGTATGGAACTATGCTTGATAGGTGCAGAGAAATTCCCGAAGAACAAGGGTTTCAATCGTCTGTATTTCTGGAGTGCAGCACGTTCTGGTATGTATCAGCAGGCTCTTGATCATGGAAAGATTTGGCTTGATGAAGCCAAAGACTCAGTTAACTCCATCGACTATTTCTCACTTGGTTCTTGCTATCTTGGTCTTTCGCAGTTTGACGAGGCATTTGATACTTACGCAAAGATATCAAATTGTACAGACTATTTTGTCTCACAGATGGATGGTCAGATACGTCAGATGCTAAATAAGAACATTGAGACTTTGAAAGCAGAGCATCGCTTTAAGGATGCGCTTAGCCTTTATAAGTTGTTCATGGAGAAGTATCCATCATCAGACAAGGCATATATGCTGTATCAGTATTCTACAATATATCGTGATTGGCAGGATGGATTGCAGGGTGATGAGAAACTTACAGTCATCAGCCAGATGTTCAAGGTATATGAGCAACTTGAAACAGAGTATCCGAACTGGGAGAATCTGCATTATGTGTTATATACTCATGCACGATGGACTTATTCTTACTTTGATCCGGAAAACAAGGAATGTCTTGCGGAACCACTTTACCAAAAGTTATATGACTTCTGCGTATCAAGGGAGGAGCAGACAGACCAGTTGAAGAACATGGAAATAGAGGCTTGTCGTTATCTTGCTTCTGTAGCTTACTTTACCCGACATGATTTGAAGACGGCTCGAGTATGGTGGAACAGAATTCTCAATATAGACCCAGAGGATGAGAATGCACAGAAGGCATTGAAGACGATAAAGAAGTAAACTAAAAGTTGATATAGATGAAATAACAGAAAGAAATCTGGCTAAGCGCTTTTCGTAAGATGCGTTTAGCTGGATTTTTGTTTATTAACAACAGCCTTGATTATAAAAGAACACCTAAAGAGATAAATTATTACAGATGAAACAACAGAATTCAGTACTTCGTTCTATTGACTGGGTGACGATATGTATATATCTCCTGTTGCTTGCATTCGGTTGGATAAGCGTATGTGGAGCGACATATTCCTATGGCGATACTGATTTGTTTTCGCTTGACACGCGTTCTGGAATGCAGATTGTGTGGATAGGAACGAGTATAGTCTTGGGTACCTGCTTGCTATTGCTTGACGAGCGTCTTTACGAGACGTTTGCCTTTGCCATATATGCAGTAATGCTTCTGCTGTTGTTTCTTACCATTTTTAACCCCCATGAAATTAAGGGTTCGCGCTCATGGATAGTTATGGGGCCGCTTCGCTTGCAGCCTGCCGAGTTTGCTAAATTCGCTACAGCCCTTGCAGTTTCAAAACTGATGTCAGGACATAAATTTGACATAAGTCGCTGGCAGGATTTAGGTAAGGCCATCGTCATGATACTTGTGCCAATGGTATTGATAGTAATGCAGAAAGAAACCGGCTCAGCCTTGGTATATTCGGCTTTTTTCCTTATGTTATACCGTGAAGGCATGACCGGAAGTTTCCTGTTTACAGGCATAGCCGTGGTAGTATATTTTGTTGTCGGAATCCGTTTTGCTCAACCTCTATTATGGGAGACGCCTACGCATATCGGTCCGTTTGTGGTCTTATTGCTGATACAGACATTTACATCGATACTCGTACGAGTATATTGCAAAGCATATAGCGAGGCTAAATATATCTTCTGGGGCTCGCTTGGAGTTACACTTCTTGCCCTGCTATTCTCGCAGTTTGTTATTCCGTTCGACATAATATGGGTGCAGATATTAGTTGCAGTCGTAACGTTGGGTTATCTTCTGTGGCTATGGGCAAAGAACAGAATACGCGAATATTTGTTTATCATGTTATTTACGCTTGGCTCAGTACTGTTCTTCTTCTCTGCATCATACGTACTCAACAATATACTTGGTGAGCACCAACGTGTGCGCATCAATGTATTGCTTGGATTAGACGAAGACCTTTCCGGCGCAGGATACAACGTACACCAGAGCGAGATAGCCATAGGCTCAGGAGGACTATGGGGTAAAGGCTTCCTCAATGGAACCCAGACGAAACTGAAATTCGTGCCGGAACAAGAGACAGACTTCATCTTCTGCACCGTAGGTGAAGAAGAAGGATTTGTTGGCTCGGCAGCCGTATTGCTGTTATTCCTTGCGCTGATACTGCGACTTATCCACGTAGCAGAGCGCCAGCCCTACACCTTCGGTCGCATTTATGGGTATTGTATAATCAGCATATTCCTGTTTCATCTTTTTATTAACATCGGCATGGTGCTCGGATTGACGCCAGTTATAGGAATACCCTTACCCTTCTTCAGCTACGGAGGCTCATCACTATGGGGATTTACCCTGCTACTGTTCATATTCCTCAGGATAGATGCCAGTCGGAAGCTGATACGATAATAACCACCAAAGAGGTATTCTGCCATTATCTGCATATCCCTCGTATTCGTAATAATAGAAACATTAAGTGAAAATACACTAAGCATGGAAAGCAACTTCGTAGATTACGTAAAGATACAATGCCGCTCGGGCAAAGGAGGCCGGGGCAGCATGCACCTGAAACACATAAAATACAACCCCAATGGAGGGCCTGATGGCGGCGATGGAGGCAATGGTGGCAGCATCATACTGCGTGGCAACCATAACTATTGGACGCTGCTCCACCTGCGCTATCAGCGTCATATCTTCGCAGAACATGGCGGCAATGGCGGTCGTGACAAGTGCCACGGCACCAACGGCAAGGATATCTACGTCGATGTACCGTGTGGCACCGTGGTCTATAATGCCGACAACGGAAAATTCGTATGCGATGTCATGGAAGACGGACAAGAAGTCGTACTGCTAAAAGGGGGTAGGGGAGGCCTTGGAAACTTTCAGTTCCGCACAGCCACCAACCAGGCTCCTCGCTATGCTCAGCCAGGCGAACCGATGCAGGAAATGACCGTAATCATGGAATTGAAATTGCTTGCCGACGTAGGACTTGTAGGATTACCCAATGCAGGCAAATCCACTTTGCTCTCAGCCCTCTCAGCTGCAAAACCCAAGATAGCCAACTACCCCTTCACTACGCTTGAGCCATCGCTCGGCATCGTGAGTTACCGCGACCATCAGTCCTTTGTCATGGCCGACATACCTGGCATCATCGAGGGAGCCGCCGAGGGCAAAGGTCTCGGATTACGCTTCCTGCGTCATATAGAGCGCAACTCTCTCCTGCTCTTCATGGTGCCTGGAGATACAGATGATATACGCAAAGAGTATGAGCTGCTGCTCAACGAACTGAGCCAGTTTAACCCCGAAATGCTCCATAAACACCGCGTCTTGGCAGTAACAAAATGCGACCTTCTTGATGAGGAACTCATCGAAATGCTGCGCCATGAGCTGCCCGATGACCTACAAGTGGTATTCATCTCAGCCGTGACAGGAATGGGACTTGAAGAGTTGAAAGACGTGCTATGGGAAGAACTCAACAGCGAGTCAAACAAGATAAAGGGCGTAATAGCAGAAGACACACTCGTACACCGTGACAAAGACCTCTCTGTACTCGCTGCCGAAGTCTTTGATGAAGACCGTCTGGCTGACGAGGAAATAGGCTTGTATGATGAAGACGAAGTAGAGGAAAATGAAGAATTTGACGCAGAAGACATAGAAGACCTCGACGACTTTGAATATACATGATTTTCCGTTGGAAAGTCACTCGAATGTAAAAGCTATCTGATAACATTGTAATCGCATACCAATTACAGTGTAATCAGATAGCTTTTACTATGTAATCAGGTAGCGATTACAACGTAATCAGATACTGATTACACAGCAAGAACATGAGCCTTAAACTGTAGCAAGAATAACCATTACAAACTTTATTCGCATTTTTTTTGCTGTTTCAGATAAAATTAGTAACTTTGTACGCGTTAAAAACAGCGTCAATACGCATGTAAAAAAGTTGACCAATACAATGGATTATTACGACTTAGGACGAAATATAACGGCATTTACCACCGACCGCACGATAGGGCGTGATGCCTCGCAACTGTTGGCAGAGTTGCCAGTGGCAGCACGTGGATTGCTCTATCCCCACCAGACGCATACTGACAGCATTGCCGTTATTGACGCAGAACTACTTTCGCTCAGTGCCACAGAGCAGAAACAGCGTCTTGAGGGCGTTGATGCCATAATCAGTAGTGAGCGTGGCATAGCGCTCGGCATAAGCACGGCCGATTGTATTCCTGTGTTGATATACGACCCCGTTCACCATGCGGCAGCAGCGATACACGCAGGCTGGAAAGGTACCGTGCGACGTATCGTGGAAAAAACTTTAGACCAGATGCGGCAGACCTATGGCACTACTGCTTCGGAATGTACCGCTGCAATAGGACCGGGAATCAGTATTGATAGCTTTGAAGTGGGACAGGAGGTGGTCGATATCTTCTTGCAGGCAGGCTTTGAGATGCATAAATTCAGCCGTATGTACCCACCAATGAAACTTGACACCAACGGCATGACAATGCGCCCCCATATTGATTTGAAGGAAATCAACCGCATGCAGCTGCTTGCAAAGGGAGTAAAGGCAGAAAATATCACAGTCTCAGTCATAGATACATACACTGATTTGCGTTTTTTCTCTGCGCGCAGGGAGCAGCTGCCACCAGTTCCTGATGGCACGGTAGTAAAATGCGGACGCATATTAAGCGGCTTCGTGCTCCATGCCTCCTGATAACTCTAACCCACACTGACTAAATCAAACGAAAGCAAACTGATGAACAGAATATCCTCACTTTTCTCGCTCCTTGTGTTGTTTGCTGTAAGCATAGGCGCAGAGAAAACCATATACGATTTCAAACACTACGACGACCATAACGGCATGTCGCAGTGGCACGTCACGAAAATGCTGCAGGATAGGCAAGGATTTATGTGGTTCTCTACATGGAACGGACTTAACCGCTTCGATGGCTATGACTTTGCCGTGTTCAAATCAAAACCCGGCGACGGCAACAATCTTACCTCAGACCGCATACGCAATATGATTCTTGGCGACGATGGCAACATCTATTGCGTCAACGGCAATATGGTATGGCGTTTCAATCTCAATACGTATAAGTTTGAAACCGTCGATTCTGTGTTGCAGGAACGCTATCTCGCGCGCCTCAACAGCGATGCCGCCGCCTATCGCCAATCCTCAGAATACACCTTCGGCGAGCATACCTTCAGCGGCATACGCCAATATATGCAAGACTCGCAGAAGAACTACTGGCTGATGGAGAAGTTCGGAGTGTCAAAAGTCTTCCCTGTGATGCGCCCCGCCTCCTTCCTCGACTTCGTACCCCGCACAACCGTGCGTGCGCTCTATCGCGACCAAAAGAAACGCATCTGGATAGGTCAGCGCGAGTCAAATACCGTGGTGGTGATTGACAGTCTTGCCAACCTCATCGGCTTCCTCGGTGCTGACGGACGTCTGCATCGTGAGCCTACGAAGCTCGCTCCCGTCTATTCCGTGTTCCAACAGAAAAACGGCACCATCTGGCTCGGCACGAAACCCGATGGCATATACCGCCTGCGTGAGACTGCTGACGGCGTATTCAGTATGGAACATATACTGAAGGGTACACCGGCGCAGATAAAATCCGGCACAGCCCTCAACAGTACTGATGTCTATTCCTTCCTCGAGGACAAGCAAGGCCGCCTGTGGATAGCAACCCAGGGCGGTGGTCTCAATATACTTGATAACCCGTCAGCCGCGCTCGATAAATTGCATTTTCATAATCCTCAGAATTCGTTATCTGCCTATCCACGTGACAATATGTTTATGCGTCGCCTGCTGCCAGTAGGCGACTCCATCGTGCTCGCCACCACTACAGACGGACTTATCGTAATCAGTGGGGCGCAAGGCCAACCAAAGAATATGAAGTTTACGCTTCATCAGCGTGAGTCTATGCGCAGTAATAGCCTCTCGTGCAGTGCTACGATGGATATGCTCATTGACCGCAAAGGGCGACTCTTCGTGTCAACGGAGAGCGGTGGCGTAAATATGCTCCTGACAAAGGACCTTACGGCTGCCGAGTTTGAGTTCCGCCACTTCAGCACCGACAATGGCATGGGCTCTGATGCAGCACTCGCTATGACCGAGGTTGGCGATGAGATACTCATACAATGCAATAACCAGATGACGCGACTTAACGCTGACCTTAACCGCATAGAGAACTTCAACGATATGTTTTTCTCTACGGCATCTCGCTTCTCTGATGCCGAACCAGTCATGCTGAGCGATGGCCGTTGGCTGCTTTCGCTTGAAGAGGGCGTCATAACGATGCCCGAACAGTCGTTCCATCAGCGTATGTTCGTGCCGCGCATCGTGTTTACGTCATTCAAACTGCCAGATGCCCCCACTGATTATTCAGCCGACCTGCATGATACGCTGCGTCTTTCATCGCGTGAGCGCGATGTGACCATAAACTATGCTGCGCTGGATTATACGGATAACTCTAACATAAAATACGTCACGCGCGTCCTTGAACAGCGTCATTGGTGGCAGAAGGCTGACAGTGCGGAGTGGTCAATGCCGCTTGAGAATCGCTCGCTTACGCTCTATAACCTGTCGCCTGGCACATATACCTTTGAGGTGCGCTCCACAAATGCCGAGGGACTGTGGGTGGACAATGGTCGCAAGCTTACAATCATCGTAGAACCAATGTTCTGGGAAACGTCATGGGCGTATCTGCTCTATCTGTTGCTTATCGTTGGAGCTGTAGCAGGAGTTACATATATATATATGCACGTCAAGCAGCTGGAACGCCAGCGCGAGGAAAACCTGCAGGCCTATCTGCGCCTGCTTGATGCGCAGACAGAGGCAAAGGCACAGACGGAGAGTCATACTGCTGCCATCGCAGAAACCAGCGAACAGCCTTCAACTTCTGTGCCGACGGGTGCCTCTGCATCGCAAATTGGCGACCCTCATGTGGTCGTAGTATCACCGATTATCAATGAAGAGGATGATGCCTTCATGCGTAGGCTACTCGATTTCGTAGAAGGTAACCTTGCTAATAGTGACGTTGGCGTCGATGAAATGGCCAGTGCAACTGCCACAAGCCGCTCCAGTCTCAACCGCAAGATGAAACAACTGCTCGGCGTTACCCCGGCCGACTTCCTCAAGGAAGCGCGCATGAAGCGAGCCAAGCAACTGCTTGCAACCACCATGCGTAGTGTCAACGAGATTGCCTATGGATGCGGTTTCTCTGATCCGAAGTATTTCTCAAAATGCTTCAAGGCTGCGGAAGGAATGTCACCGAGTGAATACCGTGCAAGAGTACAGAACAGAGAATAAACGCAATATTTGTAATTGAAAAATAAGGATTTAAAGGTTTTAAGCCTTTAAATCCTTATTTTTTTTCCTTAATAAACGCGCTGAGAAGTCGCGTAAAGGCTGGGATTGAAACGAAAATCCCCCATTGGTGGAAAAATTTTTACCACTTTTTTGAAAGAAACTTAAACCATCTGAAATCTGAAATAAAAGTAATTTTGCCATCGAAACAAATCGAAATCAACAACTAAACAGTAATACATCATGAAAAAAACTTTACTATTCTTATTAATGACTATCATTACAGTGCTCGGCAGCGCCAAGAAGGTGCATACCCTTGGCGACTCAACCATGGCACCATACGATGAGTCTGCCACCGTCACACGTGGATGGGGCATGTATTTTGGCAACTTCCTTACCAACGGATGGACATCCATTAACTATGCCAAGGGCGGACGCGACTCGCGCGGAGGCTACAACGAACTCTGGCAGACGGCAAAGAACAACGTAGAGGCAGGCGACTACGTTATCATCACCTTCGGTCACAACGACGAGAAGAACCAGGGTATGGACGGTATGGAACTGCAGGCCTACTATCAGGGACTCGGACAGACATGGACAGAGACTCGTGGAACGATACCATCTACCACTTACAAAGAGTGGCTGGGCAAAATTGTTGACGAGGCAAAGGCTCTTGGAGCCATACCTATCGTGTGCTCACCCGTCTGCCGCAGTTATTTCACAGGCAGCACCATACGTCGCAACGGCCGTCATGACCTTGGTGACTCGTTCAGCATACTCACCTCTACAGGCATACTGGAGAAGCAGACCGTACCAACCACTGACCACTCTATGGACTATGCCTACCACTCACAGAAGCTGGCTGAGGAGAAAGGCGTGTATTTCATAGACCTTACTACAGCCACCAAGGAACTCTATGAGAGCTACGGCACACAGGCAAAGTGCGAGGCACAGCTGTTTGACGGACAAGGCTCAACCCACTTCAATACCACCGGCGCACTGCTCGTAGCGCGTGAGTGCGCCCGTCTGATGAAGGCACAGGGCATACTCGCGGATGATATAGTGTTGCCTACAGACCTTTCCGTTTCTCCTGCCACCGGCGATATGGGTGAGGCATACAAGGGCCAGACGCTCACCAAGGAGTTTACCGTCAACGGCTTCGGCCTATCTCCAGAGGAAGGAACCGTTACAATCTCTGCCGGTGAGGGAATAGAGGTGTCTTTTGATAAGACGGAATGGAACACAGAATTGACGGTTGATTACACATCTTCCACACTTATCAAGACATTCTATGCACGTGTCACGCTGGCCGGCGATGGCGACTTCAGCAGCAAGGTGACCGTGTCACAGGGTGACAAGAGTATTGAGATACCCGTCACCGCCACGGCAGTGGTGCTTGAGGGAGGT
>CAMNCV010000109.1 GCA_946534585.1 uncultured Prevotellaceae bacterium | reverse complement strand
GTCGTCGATCTTGCTAACCATTGTCTGAGTAGCGTCGAAGAGAGAACCGAACTTCATGCCGATGATGTCAGAAGAAACGATCTGATCCTCATTGTAACCGAAGCTCTCAGTAGAAGCAGCCTTCATTGCAGCGTTGATACCCTCAACAGTAACGTCCTTACCCTTAACAACAGCAACGAGGATTGTAGTAGAACCTGTTGGAGTTGGAACGCGCTGTGCAGAACCGATAAGCTTACCGTTCAACTCTGGGATAACGAGACCGATAGCCTTCGCAGCACCTGTTGAGTTAGGAACGATGTTCTGAGCACCTGCACGTGAACGACGGAGGTCACCCTTGCGCTGAGGACCATCGAGAATCATCTGGTCGCCAGTGTAAGCGTGGATGGTTGACATGATACCTGAAGCGATAGGAGCGTATGCGTTCAGGGCAGCAGCCATAGGAGCGAGACAGTTAGTTGTGCAAGAAGCAGCAGAGATAACTGTGTCAGCAGGAGTCAGAGTCTTGTGGTTAACGTTGTAAACGATAGTTGGGAGGTCATTGCCTGCAGGAGCAGAGATTACGACCTTCTTTGCACCAGCCTGAATGTGTGCAGAAGCCTTCTCCTTAGAAGTGTAGAAACCTGTGCACTCGAGAACTACGTCAACACCGAGTTCACCCCATGGCAGCTCAGCTGCGTTTGGCTTAGCGTAGATAGTAATCTTCTTACCATCAACTACGATGTAGTCCTCACCAGCCTCTACAGTGTGCTTACCCTCACCGAATTTGCCAGCGAAACCACCCTGAGCGGTATCATACTTAAGAAGGTGAGCAAGCATCTTTGGGCTTGTAAGATCATTGATTGCAATTACCTCGTAACCCTCAGCCTCAAACATCTGACGGAAGGCGAGACGACCGATACGGCCGAAACCGTTAATAGCTACTTTTGTCATTTTTGTGTTTAATTTATAAATTAGATAAAAATGTATCCTGTTACAAAAATCAACTGCAAAGTTACTATTTTTTTTTCAATTATCAGTCAAAAGTAAAAAAAAACTCTCATATTTGCTCTGTTTTGACAAAAAGTTTGTAATTTTGTAGTCAAATTGTAATTTGCGCTTTACACAATACATACTAATCTCTACACACGATACACATTTATCAATAATAAATTTATATAAATTATGAGCAAATTTCTATCAGAATTCAAGGAATTCGCCATGCGTGGCAACGTAATGGACATGGCTATCGGTGTCATCATCGGTGGTGCTTTCGGTAAAATCGTAACAAGTTTGGTTGAGGATGTTATAATGCCTCTCATCAGTGTGGCTACGGGCGGAATGAGTTTCGTTGACCTTTTCATTCCTTTGGATGGTGGCAAATACAAGACATTGGCTGTCGCAAAGGAAGCTGGTGCTGCTGTATTTGCTTACGGACAGTTCCTACAGAACATTCTCGACTTCCTCATCATCGCTCTGTGTATATTCCTTATGATTAAGGGTATAAACAAGATTACGCGCAAGAAGAAGGAGAAGGAAGCAGCAGAGGAAGCGCCTGCAGAACCAACAGCAGAGGAGAAGCTCTTGACCGAGATACGCGACCTTCTTGCAAAAAAACAATAAAACTATAAATAAATAACACCTTGTATGTTATCATGCTAAAATAAAATTTAGCATGATAACATACATTATAATTTTCAAGAGACAACACTACATCTACATGCCGTTCAAATATACAAGCAGACATAACATATTATATATATTAGCATTCTGTATCTCTCTATTATCATGCACGAAGAGTTCTAATGACAATCCCTCACAAGAACCACAGATACGACGCACGATAATAGCATATATCATTGCTGACAATAACCTTAATGCCAATTTTCAAAGTGATGTAAACGAGATGATTACAGGCTCAAATGATTTGCCAGAGGACTGTCGTCTCGTGGCGTATGTAGATCCAAGCAACGGCACACCTTATATAATAGAAATCAAAGATGGAAAGAGAGAGGTTCTGAAAAACTTCAACGAATTCTATTCTATATCTGCTGATAGCATGACTAACATATTACAGTGGATAGCAGACAAATATCCCGCAGACGAATACGCCTTAATCATTGGCGGACACGGTACGGGACCTCTTATCGAAAACGACACAATAAAAACAACATATTTTACTAAACTGTATGCATACGGTCCTGATGAAACTGGTAGTTCTGCCGGCACATCAACAAAAAAATGGTTGAATATTCCATCATTTGCAACAGTATTGAGCAATATAAAAGACAAGAAAAAGAATAGCGAGTTACACTTCGAATATATCTTCTTTGACTGTTGCTGTATGCAAACAGCAGAAGTTGCTTACGAACTACGCAATTACACAGACTACATCATTGCACCAGCATCAGAAACGCCAGCCAATGGCGCTCCATACGAACATATCGTTCCACTTCTTGGCACTGATAAAGAACTCATAGGAAAATCCATCATTGACAACTATATCACATACACTTCCTGGAATGGTACAGGGGGAATTGCCATATCAACTGTAAAAACGAGTGAAATGGAAGGTCTGTTAGATGCCACGCAAGAAGCCCTGCTTTCTATAAGAGAGAAAAAAAAGGCTAACAACGAATGGAGCGAAAGCGGAATATGGGATGGCACGCAGTGGGTTAAGGATAAAATTACACTTAACAAGAAAAATTGCATATATTATTACAGGAAAACAATATTGACATCGTTAAGTCCTATACTACATGACATGAAGAATATCATGCGTAGCAATCTTAGCGCAGACACTTACGAGAAATGGCTAACTCAATTCAATAAAGCCATAGTATATTCTTATTGTCCTAATGGCTCAAACATACCATGGCTTACAGCTCTTAATATTGAATTCGGTCTTTTCACCATCAATGAAGACACCTACGGTGGCATGAGTATGATTATCCCAAGCGACACATATGACAACGACTACGATAATCTTAATTCTACCATGTATGGACTTGAATGGGCGAACAAAGTAGGATGGCATGAACTTGGATGGTAAAAGCGTAATCTTTTGTCACATTGTCATGCATAACGTGCCAGTATTGTCACCACGACTATATTGGCACGTTATTCGTTTTATAAGAGTGCGAAAATAAAAATCAACATTTTAAATACACAAAAGACTATGAAAATTCAACCATTAGCAGACCGCGTGTTGGTAAAGCCAGCAGCAGCCGAAGAAAAGATTGGCGGTATCATAATCCCTGACACCGCAAAGGAGAAACCACTTAAAGGAGAAATCATTGCAACGGGCAATGGTACAAAAGATGAAGAAATGGTACTCAAGGCAGGCGACACAGTACTCTACGGCAAATATTCTGGCACAGAGATAGAATTCGAAGGAGAGAAATATCTTATGATGCGTCAGTCTGACGTGCTCGCTATAATAAAATAATCAACTAACATATTACATAAAGAGATATGGCTAAAGAAATAAAATTCAATACCGATGCCCGTGAGGCACTGAAGAAAGGCATTGACCAACTGGCTGATGCAGTAAAAGTAACACTTGGTCCTAAGGGACGCAACGTGGTTATCGAGAAAAAGTTTGGTGCTCCTCAGATTACAAAGGACGGTGTAACCGTTGCAAAGGAAATTGAACTCGAAGATAAGTTTGAGAACACAGGCGCACAGCTTGTCAAGAGCGTTGCATCAAAAACTGGTGACGATGCTGGTGATGGAACAACAACAGCTACAATCCTCACGCAGGCTATCGTTAATGAAGGATTGAAAAACGTAACCGCTGGTGCTAACCCAATGGACTTGAAACGTGGTATTGACAAAGCTGTAAAGGCTGTCGTTGAGTACATCAAGTCAAACGCAGAAGTCGTTGGTGACAACTACGATAAAATCGAGCAGGTGGCTACAGTTTCTGCAAACAACGACCCAGAGATAGGCAAGTTGCTTGCCGATGCTATGCGCAAGGTATCAAAGGACGGCGTTATCACCATCGAAGAATCAAAGAGCCGTGACACATCAATCGGTGTTGTTGAGGGTATGCAGTTCGACCGTGGCTATCTGTCTGGTTACTTCGTAACTGACACTGAAAAGTTAGAATGCGTAATGGAGAATCCTTACATTCTCATCTACGATAAAAAGATTTCAAACCTGAAAGATCTGCTACCTGTATTGCAGCCTGCTGCTGAGAGCGGACGTGGTCTGCTCATTATTGCAGAAGACGTTGATTCCGAAGCTCTGACTACACTTGTTGTCAACCGTCTGCGTGGCGGATTGAAGATTTGCGCTGTCAAGGCTCCTGGCTTTGGTGACCGCCGCAAAGCAATGCTCGAAGATATTGCTATTTTGACTGGTGGTATGGTTATCTCAGAAGAGAAGGGATTGAAACTTGAGCAGGCTACGCTTGAGATGTGTGGTACCTGTGACAAGGTAACAATCTCCAAGGACGATACCATTATTGCTGGCGGTGCGGGTTCTAAGGACGCTATAGCCGATCGTGTAATAGCAATAAAGAAGGAGATAGAGAACTCTACATCTTCATACGACAAGGAAAAGTTGCAGGAACGTCTGGCTAAACTCGCTGGTGGCGTAGCTGTACTCTACATTGGTGCTAACTCTGAGGTTGAGATGAAGGAGAAGAAGGATCGTGTTGACGATGCTCTCTGCGCTACTCGTGCTGCCATAGAGGAAGGCGTAGTCGCTGGTGGTGGTACCACTTACATCCGTGCGCTGGTTTCTCTTGCTAACGTTAAGGGCGATAACGCTGACGAGCAGACTGGTATCAACATCGTCAAGCGTGCCATTGAGGAGCCTCTGCGTCAGATTTGCTACAATGCAGGCGTTGAAGGTGCAGTAGTTGTCAATAAGGTGCTTGAGGGCAATGGTGACTTCGGTTACAACGCTCGCACAGAGACATACGAGGATATGAAGAAGGCTGGCATCATAGATCCTGCTAAAGTGTCACGCGTAGCTCTTGAGAATGCTGCCTCTATCGCAGGACTTTTCCTCACTACCGAGTCTGTAATCTGCGACAAGCCTGCACCAGAACCAGCTATGCCAATGGGCGGTGCTCCTGGCATGGGCGGCATGATGTAATCGCATGACAACGAAATGCTTCTATAACAGGATAATTATTCCTGCATAATGATAAACTCCTCGCTTCTATTACGCTGCCATTAAGGTAAAACGAATAGAAACGAGGAGTTATTATTTATTCTCGCTAATAACGAAGATATTATTTAAGTCCACCTAAATTCACATGGATAAACTCTCTGCACAAGACATTATAGATTACATGTCATCGCTTGGAGATGACACACAACGACGCAATCTTATGCGTTTCTTCAAAACCGGCAAAGGCGATTATGGCGAAGGCGACGAATTCATCGGTCTGAAGGTACCCGAGACACGCGAAGTGGTAAAGCATGCAACTGATTTGCCTCTTGACGATGTGCCACTCTTGCTGACAAATCGGTTTCATGAAATTCGCCTATGCGGATTGCTTATCCTTGTGAGTAAGTTCGAGAAACAGGCTACAAAGCGTTTAGAGAATGTCGAGCATGCCATCAACGAGCGTGACAAGATTGTCAGCATGTACATTCATTATGCTGATTACGTCAACAACTGGGACTTGGTTGACATGACAGCCCCAAAGATTCTTGGTCGTTGGCTTATGCTGCCTACTTACTTGGGTGACAAACTGGCAATCATGGATAGTCTTGCCAAAAGCGGTGTGCTTTGGCGTGAACGCATCAGTATGGTGAGTACATGGATGACATCGCGGCTTGGCGATCCATCGTGGTGCTTGCGCTATGCAGAAATGCACCTGCACCATCACCACGACCTTATGCACAAGGCTGTTGGCTGGATGCTTCGCGAACTGGGCAAGCAAATCAGCATGGATATGCTACGAGACTTCTTACAATCCCATGCTCATGACATGCCTCGCACCGCCCTTCGTTATGCCATAGAGAAAATGGACTATGAAGAACGACAGTATTGGATGACTCGAACTGTCTGAATATTCCTAATGAACAGAAAGGGGACGCATCTCATTGTATTGATGCGTCCCCTTTTATTTCAAAAACCTAAGATTTGTGTTAGTCTCTAAAATTACGCTTATCATTTACGTGCTTTGCCTTACCTGTTGAGCGTTGTATAGAACCAGGATCCTTGATGTGGATGTTCGGCTTAATACCTACCATTGACACGATACGGTCATACAATGGTTTGATAAATGGCATCTGCTTCGCAGGGTTAGGTGAGAAATACTCCGTACGAAGTTCTACATCAAGATCGAAGGTATCTTCATTGTTCTTTCGATCAACAGTGATAAAGTACTGCGGACTAAATGCAGGGAACTCAGTAAGGCAGGCCTCTATCTGACTTGGGAATACATTAACACCGCGTATAATCATCATGTCATCAGAACGGCCGAGTATTCTATCCATACGCACAGCAGTGCGACCGCAACGGCAAGGCTCGTATATCAGTCGGGTCAAGTCACGCGTGCGGTAACGCAGTACTGGCATTCCTTCCTTGCAGAGTGATGTAAACACGAGTTCGCCGAACTCTCCTGGTGCACACGGTTCCAGCGTGTCGGGGTTGATAATCTCTGGGAAATACATGTCTTCCCACAAGTGTGTACCATCCTGATACTCACACTCACCACCTACACCAGGACCCGACATCTCAGTAAGTCCGTAGATATCAATAGCCTTAATGTTGAATTTCTGCTCTAACTCCTTGCGCATGCCCTCTGTCCACGGTTCCGCACCGAAGAATCCCACACGCAGTTTCAAATCCTCAAGTTTCACATCGTCAGATTTCTCCAACACCTCTGCAAGGTGCAGAGCATACGATGGCGTACAGCAAAGGGCAGCCGTACCAAAATCTTTCATCAGCATTATCTGCTTGGTAGAGTTACCAGCTGATGTAGGCAACTGCACTGCGCCGAGGTATCCAGCTGCATCATGAGCACCCAGACCACCAGTAAACAGTCCGTAGCCGTAGCTTACCTGCACCACATCGCCTTTCTCTACTCCGCCAGCAGCAAGCACACGCGCAGCACCTTCCGCCCACCGCTCAAGGTCGCCCTTGGTGTATGTACCAACGACTGGCTTGCCCGTAGTACCAGAAGAAGCATGAATACGTGTTATTTCCGTCATTGGCACAGCATTAAGTCCAAACGGATATTCATCACGCAGGTCGTGCTTCGTGGTGAATGGAAGTTTGTTTATATCTTCTATACCATGAATGTCTTCAGGTTTCACACCTTTCTTGTCCATTTTCTTGCGGTAGAACGGTACATTCTCATAGCATCGTTTTACAGTCTTAATCAGTCGTTCCGACTGCAGTTTGGTCATGGACTCGCGGTCCATGCATTCCATTTCTCTGTTAAGTATCATTTTATTTGTTTACTGATTATCATTACAATCTCTCCTCTAATCACACGAATTGCAAAGTTACGAATTTTTCCTGAAACGACAAAATAATCGCCAAACAAAGTTTTAAAAGCTACATGATTAGACCTTTATTATACCTTTATCTACTACCAGATTACGAAGTATCAGGTTGCTATAACGAAGCATCCTCTGCCACGCCTGCGCCAAACAGCGCAAAATCGCCTTTTACTGGGTCATCTGGAAAAAAAGCACTAAGTTTCATCGTCAGTCTTATGGCAGCCGCCATTGAGGCTGTCTTTGACTTAATCAGCCCGAGACGGTTTGCTTCCTGCATCACATGGGTGTCCATAGGAATGATGAGTGTGCGGCGGTCTATGCTTTCTTTCCATAGTCCGAGGTCAACAGGGGAATTGCTGCGTACCATCCAACGCATAAACATACAGAGGCGCTTGCAACTTGACTGCGTATTCTTTGGAATGATGCCTTCCACCTTTCTCGCAGAAAACCACGCTACTATCTTTTCTATTGCTCCGATACCTGTGCAATAGCCTACATACTGCCGTATATTGCCGTATATTAGCAACATCTCTTGCAGCGCACACAGCATACGATGTACCGTAGAGAAAGTATAAAGACGATAATAACACTCCTGCGTATCTGGCACGTCATGCTTGAAATCTCCACTTCTCACCCAGTCGTAAACCTCTCCCCCACTCCATTCGAGCATCTGTCGTATCTTTGGCATAAACTGCTTACGGCTGCCATAGCTTAATGAAGCCGCAAGGAAAGCCATCACTTCCTGATTGTTCTCTCCCTCCACTTGGTGCATAAACCACGACGGGTCGCCACGCATGAAATCTGCTGTTTCATATCTTGCAGCCAATTCTTTTAGTATCGTTTCTGTATCAAGCATTGCATTACAATTCTTTCATAAAACGGTACGGAATTTTCCGTAAATTGCCATACATTCCGTTGTTTCTATTCTTTTCCAAACTAATGGTGTTATCCTCTAATAAACAAAATGCTTCGTCTGCCATGCAAGACAGACGAAGCATTGACAATCAGTGATTTTTATTCATCTTCGACTCTACGGACAGAGTAGCATGAGGCACAGCACGCAAACGTTCCTTTGGTATCAATTCGCCAGTAATGCGGTCAATGCCGTAAGTTTTGTTAGCTATACGCACAAGTGCAGCCTCCAGACCTTGTATAAACTTTTGCTGACGCTGTGCAAGCATAATAGTTTCCTGACGGTTCTGTGTAGTTGACCCCTCCTCAAGTACTTTATATGTTGGTGAAGTGTCAGCAACATCATTACCCTCGTCATTGCGCAGTGACTTCATCATCTCATTGTAATCACGTCGAGCCAATTCAAGTTTCTGATCAATAATTTCCTTAAACTCAGCGAGATCTTCATCGCTGTAGCGTTTTTTGATTTCTGCCATATTTAATCTTGTTTGGTTATTAGTTTACAAATTGACCTGGTTTTATTATTAAGTAGTCAAGGACAGTAAAGCAGCCATGGCCACTTACTCCCCTTAACTTCCTTATTCTTAGATTTGTGCTTTTTCAATCAGCAGTTTTGCTTTAAACTCGCCGAAGTCTGTATCCACACCAGCAGATGCATCTCCGATGCTGATTGAATTAGCTAGCACTTGTGCGGCAATATGCTCGCCATGCACATTGACAGCCTCTTCCAATTCCTTGTTACTTTCTATGACCACGCTGATGCGATCGGTTATCTCCAGTCCGCTCTCCTTGCGAAGGTTCTGTATGCGCTTGATTATTAGACGAGCCATGCCCTCAGTCTTCAACTCTGGAGTAATCTCAATGTCAAGCGCAACGGTAATCTTACCTTCCTGCGCAATCGTCCAGCCTGGAATATCCTCTGAAATTATCTCTACATCTTCGGCATCAATCTGCACTGACTGTCCTTCCACATCAAGCTTTATCATGCTTTCTGCTTCAAGCGAGGCAATCTGTTCCTGACTCATATTCATGACAGCAGCATTGACTGCCTTCATCAGCTTGCCATACTTTTTTCCCATGGTGCGGAAGTTGCACTTCACTTTCTTCACGAGCTGCATACCAGAGCCTTCCTCTATAAACGACAGTTCCTTGACGTTAGTTTCTGCCAATATCACGCTTGCCATACGCTCTATGCTTGCGCGTAACGCAGCATCGCCAGCAGGTATGGAAATAGTCTGCAGAGCCTGTATCACTGGTATCTTCACCTTCTTACGCAACGACAGCACCATCGAAGTAACCTGCATTGCCACCTGCATTGCTTGCTCCAACTCTGCATCAATCATACTTTCGTCAGCAGTCGGGAACACAGCCAAGTGAACACTTTCTGCCGTATCCTTACCCGTTACGCTATTGAGGTCACGGAAGAGTTGGTCAGCATAGAACGGCGATATAGGCGCAATGAGTCTTGACAATGTATCAAGGCAGGTATAAAGAGTCTGATAGGCTGACAACTTATCCTGTGTCATACCACCACCCCAGAAACGTTTCTTGTTCAAGCGTATGTACCAGTTTGACAGTTTATCAATGACAAACGCTTGTATCATCCTGCCAGCAGGCGTTGGTTCATATTTCGACAGTGTGGTATCAACCTCCTTTACCAAAGTGTTAAGTTCTGAGAGCAGCCAGCGGTCGAAGTCCGGACGCTCTGCAAACGGAACGTCAGCCTCCTTGTATTCAAAGCCATCGACATTGGCATACATAGTAAAGAACGAGTATGCCTGATATAGTTTTATGAAGAACGACGATGTTACCTCCTTTACTCCATCAGGGTCAAACGACAGATTATCCCATGGAGCAGAGTTTGTCATCATATACCAGCGCACAGCATCTGTACCATACTGTCCTATGCAATCAAACGGATTGATTACATTGCCCAGTCGTTTCGACATCTTTATACCGTTTTTGTCGAGAACCAAGCCGTTGGATATGACATTCTTGAATGCCACGCTGTCAAACACCATCGTAGCAATAGCATGCAGGGTGAAGAACCATCCTCGTGTCTGGTCAACTCCCTCGGCTATGAAGTCGGCAGGGAATGCTTTTCTCTCATCTATCAATTCCTTGTTCTCAAACGGATAGTGTATCTGTGCATAAGGCATGGCACCCGAATCAAACCATACGTCAATGAGGTCTGTCTCTCGTGTCAACACCGAACCATCCTTTCCTACCAGCTTGATATAATCAACGTACGGACGGTGAATATCAATTCTGTCATAGTTTTCCTGCGACATATCTCCCGGCACGAACCCTTTCTCCTTCAATGGGTTCGTCTGCATGACACCAGCCGCCACTGCCTTTTCTATCTCATTATACAACTCTTCAAGCGAACCGATGCAGATTTCCTCCTTTGTGTCGCGGTTGCGCCATATCGGCAACGGCGTACCCCAGTAGCGCGAGCGCGAGAGATTCCAGTCGTTAAGATTTTCGAGCCACTTGCCGAAGCGTCCCGTGCCTGTTGACTCTGGCTTCCACTGTATGGTCTTGTTAAGCTCGGCCATGCGCTCCTTGCATGCCGTAGAACGGATAAACCAAGAGTCAAGCGGGTAATACAACACCGGCTTGTCCGTACGCCAGCAGTGTGGGTAGTTATGCACGTGCTTCTCTATCTTGAATGCCGTGCCCTGCTCTTTCATCTCTATGCAGAGAATTACGTTGAGGTCCATGTCCTTAGCGGCAGCCTTCTCGTCGTATTTTCCACCTGCATTATACTTCGGGTCATAGGCATTCTTCACGTAGTCACCTGCATGTTTCCAGTAACTCTCATCAACACACAGGCGCACGAACTCCTCGTCCATGTCTTCCTTAACGAAGTATTTGCCCTGGAAGTCAACCATCGGGCGTGTATCACCTGCCCTGTCAATGACAAACAGTGATGGTATGCCGGCATCCTTGGCTACTTTTGCGTCATCGGCACCAAACGTCGGTGCGATATGCACGATGCCCGTACCGTCTTCCGTTGTCACGTAATCACCGGGGATGACGCGGAATGCCTCGGCCTCTTTCACTACAATATTGTCATTCTCCAACGCACAGGGCTTCACCCACGGCATCAGCTGCTCATAGCGCGTACCTACGAGTTCTGTGCCCTTGCCGCGCCACAGTATGTCGGGTTCCTTTCCCTCCTCTGCCTGGAAGTATGCCGCCAGGCGAGCCTCAGCCACGACATACACGGCCTCCTCACCAGTGTAAGGGTTCTGACCCTTCACTGCCACGTAGTCTATCTTCGGTCCTACGCAGAGCGCGGTGTTTGAAGGCAGCGTCCATGGCGTTGTAGTCCATGCCAGGATATATAGCGGCATTCCTGCACAGGCTGCCTGCAGTGCCTGCGTCATTTGCGTAACGCGGAACTGGGCGGTCACCGTCGTGTCCTTCACGTCGCGATAGCATCCGGGCTGGTTCAGCTCGTGCGACGACAATCCTGTGCCGGCAGCTGGCGAGTAGGGCTGTATGGTATATCCCTTATAGAGCAGCCCCTTGTTGTATAGTTGCTTAAGCAGATACCACAAGGTCTCTATATATTTTATGTCATACGTGATATAGGGATGCTGCAGGTCAACCCAGTAGCCCATCTTGCCGGTAAGTTCCGTCCACTCACTGGTGTACATCATCACATTCTCGCGGCAGGCTCTGTTGTAGTCGTCAACTGAAATCTTCTTTCCTATATCCTCCTTGGTAATGCCGAGTGATTTCTCCACTGACAGCTCCACCGGCAGTCCGTGGGTGTCCCAGCCGGCTTTGCGCTTAACTTGAAAGCCTTTCATGGTCTTATAGCGCAGTATGGTGTCCTTGATGGTACGTCCCATCACATGGTGTATGCCCGGATGGCCGTTGGCCGACGGGGGACCTTCGAAGAATATAAACTTCGGAGCGCCCTCGCGCTCATCGATGCTTTTGCGGAAGACGTCGTTTTTCTCCCACTCTGCAAGTATCTCCCTGTTAGTCTCTACGAGATTAAGCCCCTTATGTTCTGAGAATTTCATGAGTATATTTTGGTGTGTTTAAAATCGTTTGTCTGTATTTAGAATGTGCAAATTTACTCTTTTTTTTTCATTTACGCAAATTCTGCGTGATTTTTTTCATTCTGCAGATTTCTGTATTGCGACGGCGACATGCTCATGACGTTACTGAAAAGGCGTGAAAAGTAAAGGGCATCGTCAATCCCAACCTTATGGCTGACCTGGTTTATCTGCATATCAGTACTGCGCAACAAGTTGCATGCCCGTTCTATCCTTCTACGGTTAATATAAGCAATAGGGCTACACCCCGTTGCAGTACTAAACACTGTAGAAAACCTTGATACTGACAACCCTACGTAATCCGCCATCTGACGCAGAGTAATATGTCGTTCAATATTTTCATCTATATAGTGGCACGTTGCCTTTGTTATGTCACTTGTATCCTGCCTGTCACCTGCTTCACGGTACGTATGCAGGTATCTCAGCGATGCGAGGAAATGATGAAGCAGACTGCTTGCATAATGCAGGTTGTCGTCACTTACCTCGGAGCGCATTACCGCAAGGATTTCCTCAAACAAGGTTATTCGTCTGGAGATGCGTGACTCGTCACTCGGTCTCACCGACTGTGCGATGCCAGCGTCCTGTGCGTAGTATTGAGCCAGTGTCCCACCGAAATGTATCCAGTATATACTCCATGGTTTTTCCATATCAGCACTGTATTCGTGGGCTTCACCTGCAGGCAGTATTACATACTGGTTTTCACTTATCGTCCTATGACTGACATCTGTGCCTATGGAGTATTCTCCTTTTCCTGCCATACAGTATATCAGCACATACTGACGCAATGGTGTCTTACGCTCCACATGATGTTTTTCTGCGTGAGGATAGTATCCTATGTCAGTAATATATAATGTAGAGAGAAATGGGTCTGTCTCCATTCGCTCTCTGACAAATGGAGGCATTATAGCGGAGCGTTCTCCTTGAAATCCGTCTTTCCTTCCTGCCATATATTATAAGTTACCTTTTTAATTTATATGCATCTTACGAATACATAATAATGACTGTGAAAGCCAAAATGTCATCATTACAACTACAAAGGTAATACTTTTATGTATAATATCAAAGGCTAAACATGAATATTGTAAGATAATCCATATACTTTTCTTGTATTTTTATCTTCTAAGTATTTTAAAAAACATACCTTTGCATAAGAAAAACTACGAACTATGAACAATAAATACAACAAAACCTTTCTTTACTTTAGCTGCTGCGTATCGGCCATGGGCGGACTGCTATTTGGTTACGACTGGGTAGTGATAGGCGGTGCGAAGCCTTTCTACGAGATTTACTTCGGCATCACAGAGTCGCCCGTAATGCAGGGTGTGGCTATGACCACGGCTCTCATCGGATGCCTTGCTGGAGCCATGGTAGCAGGCATTGCGTCTGACCGTTATGGTCGCAAGCCATTGTTAATAACCGCCGCTATATTATTTACAGTCAGTGCCATCGCCACAGGATTGTTCGATGACTACACCTTATTTAATATAGCACGCTTCATAGGAGGTGTTGGCATCGGCGTAGCAAGTGCGCTGTCGCCTATGTATATCGCAGAGGTTTCACCCGCCCACATTCGCGGTCGTATGGTGAGCATTAACCAAATGACGATAGTACTGGGCATACTTGCTGCCCAAATCGTAAACATGCTATTAGCACGTGACACCACTGTCGAGGCTTCGCAAGTCTGGAACGTGACATGGGGCTGGCGCTGGATGTTCTGGGCAGAGACTCTACCAGCAGCTCTCTTCCTCGTAATGGCACTATTCATACCTGAGAGCCCAGTATTCGTTGCACTCAAGAGCGAAAGACGAAGAACGGCAAACGATGGAAACTCCGTTAACACCAAGGATGAGCAGGAGAGTGTTTCTCTGTCTTCACTCTTCACTCTCCACTACCGTCAGTACTCACGCATCCTGTTGCTTGGCATCTTCATCGCTGTATTCCAGCAGTGGTGTGGCACGAATGTCATCTTCAACTATGCGCAGGAGATATTCACCGGTGCGGGTTTTGACGTTGACGGTATGTTTATCAATATTGTGATTACGGGCATAGCCAACGTCTTATTCACTTTCGTTGCATTATATACCGTCGAGCGATGGGGACGTCGCACGCTGATGCTCATCGGTGCCGGCGGTCTGGGTCTCATCTATTTCATCCTCGGCACGTGCTACTATATGCACGTCACGGGCGTTGCAATGGTGGTACTCGTTGTCGCAGCCATCTCATGCTATGCAATGACGCTGGGTCCCGTGACGTGGGTTTTACTCAGCGAGATATTTCCAGCACGCATACGCGGTCTGGCAATGTCAGTATGCACCTTCGCACTGTGGACGGGCTGCTGCACGCTTACCTTCTCATTCCCAAGTATGAATGCCGCCCTTGGCAGCAGCGGGTCGTTCTGGATATACTCTATTATCTGCATCTGCGCTTTCGTTTTTCTGTACCGCCGCTGTCCAGAAACCAAGGGACGCACACTGGAGGAATTAGAGAGAAGGCTACAGTCGTAGTCTAATAGCTATCTGATTACCTGGCAATCTCTATCTGATTGCACTGTAATCAGCACCTGATTACACAGTAATCGCATAGCGATTACGACGCTACTTATAAATATATAATAATCAATACTTTATAAAATGCTAAAAATTTGGAGAGAAACGGTGGTCATTCCCACCTACGAAACTGGCAAACCCGAGAAAAATCCTATATTTCTTGAGAAACGAGTGTATCAAGGTTCAAGCGGCGTAGTGTACCCCTACCCTGTCATAGAGTCTATAGCCAACGAAAAGAGTGATAAGGAATACCACGTGGTATTCCTTGAAAACGACTATATAAAGGTAATGGTAATGCCCGAACTCGGAGGCCGAATACAAATGGCTTACGATAAGATAAAGCAGCGCCACTTCATCTATTACAACCACGTCATCAAGCCTGCGCTCGTAGGTCTGGCCGGCCCTTGGATTAGCGGCGGCATAGAATTTAACTGGCCACAGCATCACCGGCCAAGCACGTTCATGCCAGTTGACTGCTCTCTGGAAGAGGGCGAAGGCTACGTAACCTGTTGGGTGAATGAGCGCGAACGTATGTTCCATCAGCAGGGACAGGCTGGTTTTACTCTACGCGATGGCTGTGCTTATCTCGAAATACAAGGACGCGTATATAACCCTACGGAGACTCCACAGACTTTCCTCTGGTGGGCCAACCCTGCCGTGGCGGTAAACGATGCCTATCAGAGCGTGTTTCCGCCTGACGTAAACGCCGTTTTCGACCATGGCAAGCGCGCAGTGTCGTCATTTCCTATCGCCACGGGTACTTACTACAAGATGGACTATAGTGCAGGTGTTGATATCTCCAACTATAAAAACATCCCCGTACCCACATCATATATGGTTGCAAAATCAAAATATAACTTCGAGGGCGGCTATGAGAACGACACGCAGGCAGGTATGCTCCATGTAGCTGACCACCACGTTTCGCCAGGAAAGAAACAATGGACCTGGGGTAATGGCGACTTCGGCCGTGCCTGGGACCGTGCGCTGACGGATGAAGATGGGCCTTATATAGAACTGATGGCTGGCGTATATACCGAAAATCAACCCGACTTCACGTGGCTCATGCCTTACGAGGAGAAGACTTTCACACAGTATTTCATGCCCTATCGCGAACTGGGCATAGTAAAGAATGCGAACAAGGATTTCATCATCAATGTCACCCCATGCGGTGATGACGAAGTGCGTCTGCAGGTATTCGCCACAAGCAAGAAGCAGGTTGCAATAGAGTTGAGATGCGGCAAAAATACGCTATCAATGGATAATGTAACGCTTTCGCCCGAGACGATATACGACAAGGTCGTCAGAATGAATGGAGCAAAGTTTCAAAATTTGATACTGGAAGTAAGTGAAAACAAATCTTCACTCTTCAATCACCACTCTTCACTTACTTGGAGGCCTGAACCTGATGAGATAACTCCTATACCAGATGCTGCCGAAGCAGCACTGAAACCAGAGGACATAAAGACCAACGAGCAGTTGTATCTTACTGGATTGCATCTGGAACAATACCGCCATGCCACATGGTCGGCACTTGACTACTATAATGAAGCACTGCGTCGTGACCCTCTCGATGTACGCTGTAACAATGCCATGGGATTATGGTATCTGCGCCGCGGACGTTTCAGAAAGGCCGAACCTTACCTGCGTACCGCCGTAAAGATGCTGCAACGTCGCAATCCTAACCCCTATGACGGTGAACCACTGTATAATCTTGCACTCTGTCTGAAGTATCAGGCCGTAGCAGGGAGAACGCTGAAAGGCAACAATTACGACTGTGATAAACTCGACGAGGCATACGATTGGGCTTATAAATCCACATGGAATGCTGCATGGCAGCAGGCTGGTCACATGATGTGCGCACAGATTGCCTCTATGCGTGGCGACTATATTGATGCGTTGCACCACGTGGAAAAGTCACTGCTCAGTGGCTGGCACAACCATAAGGCGCGCGCACTGAAGGTGTCGCTGATGAAGAAACTCAGACGCAAAGACGAGACTTTCGTGGATTATTCATTACAGATAAATCCGTTTAACTACGGAATACTCTATGAGCTCGGACGCAAAGACGAAATGCGGCAGTTAATGCGACAAGATGCTAACAACTACGATGAGTTGGCACTCGACTACGTAGCTGCTGGTCTTTACGATGAGGCTCTTGACGTATGGCGCATGGCCGAAGAAGAGGGGGCTATCACTGCTATGACTCATTATTACATAGCGTGGCTGACTGACAGCAACAACAGTTCCGTCACTTCGCTCGATTACTGTTTTCCTAACCGTATGGAAGCGGTGTGTGCCCTGTCGGCTTTCCCCGAGGATGGGGCTGCCTGTTATCTGTTGGGCTGCCTGTTTTATGACAAGCGGCAGTACATAGATGCTGCAGTGTGTTGGAGAGCATGCGCTGAGAGAATGCCAGACTTCCCCATGGTTCATCGCAATCTTGCACTCTATTATTATAATGTGGCTTACGATGAGACTCGTGCGCTGTCAGAAATGGAGCGTGCCTACACTCTTGACGAGGAAGACTCGCGCGTGCTTATGGAGCTGGACCAACTGTACAAGCGCATCGGTCGCCCTGCCAGGGAGCGTCTTCGCCTGCTTGAGGCACATCCCCGTCAGGTGGAGCAGCGCGATGACCTGATGCTCGAAATGGCTACACTGCGTAATCAGCTGGGAGAATACGAAGAGGCTCGACGCATCATCGACGAACGTAAGTTCCACGTATGGGAAGGCGGCGAAGGCAAGGTGTCAGGACAATATCAGTTCTGCCGCATTGAGATGGCTAAGCGGTTACTGAAAAATCCCAATGTCACCGACAGCGATGTCGGGCAGGCTATCACGTTGCTCACAGAGTGTTTATCGTTCCCTGAGAACATTGGCGAGGGAAAACTGCTTAACGCGCAGGACAACGATTTCTACTATTTTCTTGGCAAAGCCTGCCAGATGAGAGGTGACGAGACTACGGCAAGGACGTATTTCGAAAAGGGGACGGCTGGACCTACGGAGCCTGCTGCCGCCATGTACTACAACGATGCCAAGGCCGACAAGATATTCTATGCGGCAATGTGCTATCGAGAACTCGGCATGGAGCAAATGGCACGCAGTTTGTTTAACAAACTCATATCCTACGGTGAGAAACATTTGTTTGACAATATAACGATGGACTATTTTGCAGTTTCCCTGCCCGACCTGCTCGTATGGCGCGGAGATCTGACGGAATCTAACCGCATACACTGTAACTACATGCTCGCTCTGGGTCACTACGGCATAGGTAATACCACTAAAGCCGAGCAGTATCTCAGAGACGTAATAAGCATGGACATAAATCATCTCGGCGCACTCTCACTGAAAACATATATCTCATCATAAAGATACAAGGATTAACGTTATTTAACCACTGCGATTACTTATAATTGAAAAAATAAGCGTAATTTTGCAGACGACATAGAAAAACAGAGTAGTACCACACCGTACTACCCCTTTGGGGTTGACTGGATTTGACAGCGGGCAGAGGTGGTACGTAAGCATGCGGAGTAAAGACTGTGAACTCCATAATCCCTTCGGTCAGCAATTTAATTGGCGAAAACAACTACGCTCTCGCTGCCTAAACTGAAGCACAGTAGGTTTGGCTTTATTTCCCTGCAAGGCAAGGAAACGAGACATCGCTCAGAGCCCACTCCTTGAGGCCGACTGGTTATAGCGGTGCAATCATATCAGGGATAGTTTGCGGCAGGTCTCGCACCGCAAATGAAACCTTAGAGGCTAAGGCGGCACTTGGTGGTTCAGGTCTTGGTGTCGCTCGAAAACCGAAGTCTGAAATAAGCATGTAGAAAGCGTATGATTTCACCGTTTGGACGAGGGTTCGACTCCCTCCAGCTCCACTGGCATCACCAATACAGTGAAGAGTGAAGAGTGAAAAGTGAAGAGTGAAGAGTGAAGAGTGAAGAGTGAAGAGAGAAGAGTGAAAAGTGAAGAGTGAAAAGTGAAAAATCCCATGCGGATGACATACAGTCAAACGGTAATTCAAATTCTATACTCTACACTCTACACTCTTCACTGAATTCTTCACTCTTAACTCTTCACTTGAAGCGTCCAACGCTTCACGGGATTCTTCACTCTTCACTCTTCACTCTTCACTTGAAGCGTCCAACGTATCACATTAAAACTGAAGAGAAAGCAACAAAGTGATAGAAAAACATATAGTCCTTGAAGATATCGACCCCGTAGCTTTTTACGGAGTAAATAATTCACACCTGCAGGTAATACGCGCACTATACCCGAAGCTACGCATCATGGCTCGTGGCAACGTTATCAGAATACTCGGAGACGAAGAGGAGATGTGTGCTTTCGAAGAAGACATCGAACGTATGCGCAGGCATCTGCTGAGGTACAACATAATCAATGAAGAGGACATCATTGACATAGCAAAGGGAGAACAGGCCAAGGCTGATGCCTCAAAAGACGCAATAGTATATAGCGTGGCCGGCAAGCCGATTAAAAGCAGGTCGGCAAACCAGCAACAACTGATAGAGGCATTTGAGAAGAACGATATGCTCTTTGCCGTAGGGCCGGCAGGAACGGGCAAGACCTATCTGTCAATAGCTCTGGCCGTGAGAGCATTGAAAGAAAAAGAAGCAAGGCGCATCATATTGTCACGACCAGCGGTGGAGGCAGGAGAAAAACTGGGGTTTCTGCCTGGCGACATGAAGGACAAGATTGACCCTTACCTTCAGCCTCTGTACGACGCGCTGGAAGACATGATACCGCCGACCAAGCTTCAGGATATGATGGACAAGCACATCATACAGATTGCCCCACTGGCATTCATGCGAGGCAGGACACTGAGCGATGCCGTAGTAATACTGGATGAAGCGCAAAACACTACATCGGCACAGATACGCATGTTCCTCACACGCATGGGATGGAACACCAAAATGATAATAACAGGCGACCTGACGCAAGTAGATTTGCCGCGTGGACAGAAAAGCGGACTCAGAGATGCCATTGAAACACTGAACGGCATAGAAGGCATCAGCATAGTCCACATGACAGAAAAAGACATTGTACGCCACAAGTTAGTAACACGAATAGTTAACGCATTTGATAAAAGAGATAAAGAAAATGAACAACGCACTGACAAAGACTGAATATCAGTTTAAAGGACAGACTGCAGTGTACCACGGTAAGGTACGCGATGTTTACACCATCAATGATGACCTTATGGTAATGGTGGCAACAGATCGTATATCGGCTTTTGATGTAATACTGCCAAAGGGTATTCCATTCAAGGGACAGGTTCTTAACCAGATAGCAGCAAAATTCCTTGATGCTACAACTGACATCTGCCCTAACTGGAAACTCGCTACGCCTGACCCTCAGGTGACGGTAGGACTGAAGTGTGAGGGTTTTCGCGTGGAGATGATTATACGCGGCATACTTACAGGCTCCGCTTGGCGCGACTATGAGAAAGGATGCCGCGAGATATGCGGGGTGAAATTACCAGACGGTATGCGTGAAAACGAGCGATTCCCTGAACCTATCATCACACCGACCACTAAAGCAGATGAAGGACACGACCTTAATATATCAAAGGAAGAGATAATCAAGCAAGGAATCGTATCGGCAGAAGACTATGCCGTAATGGAGGACTACACCCGCAAACTGTTTGCACGCGGACAGGAGATTGCAGCAAAACAGGGACTGATACTGGTAGATACAAAATATGAGTTTGGCAAACGTGACGGCAAGGTCTATCTCATTGACGAGATACATACACCAGACTCTTCACGCTATTTCTATGCCGACGGCTACGAAGAGAAGTTTAAGAATGGAGAACCACAAAGACAACTTTCAAAAGAGTTCGTACGCCAATGGTTAATAGAACACAACTTCATGAATGAACCTGGGCAGACGATGCCGGAAATCACTGACGAATATGCCAATTCCGTAGCCGAGCGATACATTGAGCTCTACGAGCACATCGTTGGTGAGAAATTTGACCGCACGACAGACCAAAGCGACATCAATGCCAGGATAGAGAAGAACGTCAATAATTATCTCGCAACTCTTTAAGGTAGGTTTGTACAGACAAGAAGAAATAAAGCCATATCAACAAAATGGCGAAAAAGCACGTCAGGTGGAAGCGATGTTTGACAATATCGCTCCCACCTATGATGCTTTAAATCACCGCCTGTCATGGAACATAGACCGATATTGGCGCAATAAAGCCATAAGATGCCTGCAAACGCACAAACCACAAGTGATACTCGACATAGCCACGGGCACTGGTGACTTTGCCCTATTGGCAGCCGAGAAATTAAAGCCTCAGCAAATCATCGGAGCCGACATCTCTGAGGGGATGATGGATATCGGGCGAAAAAAAACTACGGAAAAGGGGTATGACAATATAATATCCTTCGAACGACAAGATTGTACAGCCCTCTCTTATACAGATGATAGTTTTGATGCCGTCATTGCTGCTTTTGGCATACGCAATTTCCAAGATTTGGAAAAAGGACTGAGCGAGATGCAGAGAGTACTGAAGCCTGGCGGAGTTTTATGCGTTTTAGAACTGACACAACCCATACATTTTCCAGTGAAACAGTTGTTCAGAATATACAGCCATACCATTCTGCCTATATACGGACGACTGATAAGCAAAGATAATGCGGCATACTCTTATCTTACTAAAACGATAGAAGCATTCCCACAAGGAGAAAGGATGGTTGACATCCTGAAGAAAATCGGCTTCAGCACAGCTACTTTTGAAAGATTGACATTTGGTATCTGCACACTATATATAGCAAAGAAATGAGAAAATTCGGAATCATAGGCTACCCACTCGGTCACTCATTCTCACCAGGATACTTCAACGAGAAGTTTAAGAATGAAAGAATTGACGCAGTGTATGAGAAATACGAACTGCCAGTAATCACCGACCTGCAGGGGGTTATCGACTACACCCCTGAATTGTGTGGTTTCAACGTCACTATTCCCTATAAGGAGAAAGTGATGTCATATCTCGACAGTGTATCGCCAGAAGCCAGGGCTATAGGTGCCGTAAACGTAGTGAAAGTAACACGCAAAGACAACGGGAAGCCATACCTTGAAGGATTCAATAGTGATGTCATAGGTTTCCACCGTTCCATCAAGCCCCTTATCACTCCAAACCACAAGAAAGCTCTGATACTTGGAACAGGAGGGGCTTCAAAAGCTGTGAACCATGCTTTGAAGCAATTGGGGCTGGACACACTGTTTGTTAGCAGAGCGCAAAAGAATGGCACGATACAATACTCACAGGTGACCGACATATTATTGGAACAATACACAGTAATCGTAAATTGCACCCCTTGTGGCATGGCACCTCATTTTGACGAATGTCCAGCCATACCATACGATGCATTAAGCAATAAGCACCTGCTGTACGATTTAATATATAATCCAGATGAGACCCTCTTCCTGAAAAAAGGACGCTTACAAGGAGCAAAAACAAAAAACGGTCTTGAGATGCTACTATTACAGGCTGAGGCAGGATGGGAAATATGGAATAACAAGAAGAATGATTAGCGTAGAAGGATTAAAGGTTGAGTTTGGAGTAAAACCATTGTTTCAGGATGTTGCGTTTGTAATAAACGAGCGCGACCGTATTGCGCTTGTTGGAAAAAATGGTGCTGGCAAATCTACAATGCTAAAAATACTTGCAGGCTTGAAAACACCAACCGCAGGCACGGTATCTATACCTAACGATTGTACGATAGGCTACCTGCCACAGGTAATGGTGCTTCAGGATGATACTACCGTACGCGAGGAGACACGGAAGGCTTTTGCCGATGTGGATAAGATGAAGGCCAAGGTTGACAGGCTTCAAAAGGAGATGGAAGAACGCACAGACTATGAATCCGACTCTTATATGGAGCTTGTGGAGCGCTACACCACCGCACACGAGCACTACATGATGATGGGAGCGGAAAGTAGAGAAGCGGAAATGGAACGCACACTGACTGGTCTTGGCTTCAAGCGTAGCGACTTTGACAGACCCACATCAGAGTTTTCAGGTGGATGGCGTATGCGTATAGAACTGGCGAAGTTGCTGTTGCGACATCACGATGTAATACTGCTCGATGAGCCAACAAACCATCTTGACATAGAATCTATACAATGGCTGGAGCAGTTTCTGGCTAACAGTTCGCAGGCTGTAGTACTCGTATCTCACGATCGCGCATTTATAAATAATGTAACGAACCGCACGTTGGAAATAAGTTGTTCACACGTAATTGACTATCGCGTGAAATACGACGAATATGTAGTACTACGCAAAGAACGACGCGAACAGCAGTTGCGTGCATACGAAAACCAACAGAAGGAGATAGCCGACACAAAGGCTTTTATCGAGCGTTTCCGCTATCAGGCTACGAAAGCCGTACAGGTACAGCAACGCATAAGGCAACTTGAAAAAATCGTGCCAATAGAAATAGACGAGATAGATACTTCTGCACTAAGACTAAAGTTTCCGCCATGCCTGCGTTCTGGGGACTATCCCGTGATTTGCGAAGGTGTAAGCAAAACTTATGGTAAGAGCAACGTATTTCATGATGTCACACTTACGATAAAACGAGGCGAGAAAGTAGCTTTCGTTGGAAAAAATGGCGAAGGTAAATCCACGCTTGTGAAGTGCATCATGGGAGAGATACCATACGATGGCGAACTGAAAGTTGGCCACAACGTACAGATAGGCTACTTTGCACAGAACCAAGCACAGATGCTTGATGAAAACCTTACTGTTTTTCAGACAATCGACAATGTAGCGCGTGGTGACATCCGTCTGCGCATAAATGATATTCTCGGAGCATTCATGTTTGGTGGTGAAGCGTCAGAGAAATATGTAAAATTTCTCAGCGGTGGTGAACGTTCACGCCTTGCTATGATACGATTACTTCTTGAACCTGTCAACTTCCTCATACTTGATGAGCCCACCAATCATCTTGACATGATGAGCAAAGACGTACTGAAAGACGCAATACGAGCATTTGACGGTACAGTCATCGTTGTATCACACGACCGCGAGTTCCTTGACGGCTTAGTAGATAAGGTATATGAATTTGGAGGTGGTATTGTACGCGAGCATCTCGGTGGCATTTATGATTATCTGCGCAATAAAAACGCACAGACAATCAATGAAGCACTCAATAAAGAAAAAGAACCATCTGAAGCGACAACCGTAAAGCCTGCATCTGAGGACAATACAAATGCTCCTAAAGAGACGAAGCAACAGACATACGAAGAGCGTAAAGCAGAACAAAGGCGGCTTGACCGTTTGAATAAGCAACGTAAGAAACTGGAGGAAAAGATAGAAGCACTCGAAAGCCGCAAGAAAGAGCTCGACGAACTACTCATGAAGACAGAGAATGCTGCAAACATGCAACTTGTTAACGAATACACACAACTGCAAGAGCAGCTTAGCAAACTTGAAGAGGAATACTTTTCACTCATATAAAAAAACATAAAGTCAATGCCATTAAGACTACCAGATAAATTACCTGCAATTAAAATACTTGAAGATGAGAACATCTTTGTCATCGACGAGACACGCGGTCATGCACAGGATATACGTCCACTGCAGTTGGTCGTGCTTAATCTTATGCCTCTGAAGATTACGACTGAGACTGATCTCATACGTTTATTGTCAAACACACCCTTGCAGATTGATGTTACATTCATGAAGCTAAAGTCGCATACTTCAAAAAACACTCCGATAGAGCATATGCGACAATTCTATGTATCATTCGATGAATTAAAAGACAGAAGGTTTGACGGGTTGATTATAACTGGTGCCCCTGTTGAGGCATATAGGTTTGAGGATGTATTCTACTGGGATGAGATAAGGACTATCTTCGACTGGGCTCGAACGCATGTTACTTCAACGATGTATATCTGTTGGGCGGCTCAAGCTGCATTGTATCATTTTCATGGCATCAACAAGAGCCACATGCCGAAAAAAATATTTGGTATCTTCCCACAGGAAATAAACCCTGAATATGAAAACTCACCTCTATTCCGCGGTTTCGACTATACTTTCAATATGCCACATTCAAGGCATACAACAAACTCCATAGAGGACATTCTGTCATGCAAAGACCTCTCACTCCTTGCGTCATCAGAAATCACCGGACCGTCTATCATAATGGAGCGTGAAGGCAGAGAGATATACGTCACAGGGCATTTCGAGTACAATCCCGACACATTAGATGGAGAATATCGCCGCGACCTTGGAAAGCGGGATGACGTAGATGTCCCATTGAATTACTACAGAGACAACGACCCACAGAAAGAGCCTCTCGTGACATGGCGAGCCCATGCCAACCTGTTCTATCATAATTGGATTAACTACTATATATACCAGCAAACTCCATACGATATAACTCAGATAAGATGACAATACTGATAACATCAATACTGATAATCAGTCTGTTGCTTATAGCTACAGAACGACAGACAAATATCAACAAAGCCACGCTGGCTATCTTCGCAGCCACGCTTGGCTGGGTACTGTATATATGTTTCGGAGCCGATTTCGTAGCAAGCCAGCATCAAAATGAGTACACAGAGTTTCTCGGTGGTCTGACACACAACTCTGATGTAGTAAAGGAATATATAGCACGCAATATATTCCTGCCCTACGTAGGACATGCAGCCGAGATTGTATTATTTCTGCTCGCAACAATGAATATTGTGGAAATACTGCATGCTAATGGATGCTTTGATTTCCTAACCGTATGGATACGCACACGCAATAGTCGTCTGTTGATGTGGAAGCTGACAGCTGTAACCTTCATCATGTCAGCAAATCTTGATAATATCTCCACGATAATACTAATGCTTACCATAACCAACTCTATACTGCCTCGCACCAAGGACAGGATGATATATGGCTCCACCGTATTACTTGCAGTAATATTCGGCGGCGCACTTACTGTAATCGGCGACCCTACAGGCTTGGTATTATGGAACAAAGGTGCTATTACGGCCTCTGACTATTCATTATCAATGCTTTGTCCTTGTCTGCTTGCTTGGATATTACCTACATTTATCATCAGCAACAGACTAAGCAGCACCATTGAGATAGAGCAAGGCTCCCTACCCTACCGCGGTGACGATACGAAGTTAAACACATGGCAAAGGCTTTTGTTTTTCTTCGTGGGCATTGGCGGATTATGGTTTATCCCTACATTCCATGATATAACAAAACTCCCGCCATTCCTCGGAGCATTGTGCGTACTGAGCCTATTATGGATTGTTCACGAATTAGTAAACCACAGTCTGCTGAAAGAGAGCGGACACAGAATAAGCAGTAAAAGTCCGCACCGTATGCAATATAACACCATTCAGCAGATACTTTATATCGTTGGCGTAATACTCGCTCTCGGTGTTGTGACGGAAACTGGCTCTATAACATGGTTTGCGGAACAGATAGATAGCCTGATAGGCAATGTTTGGGTTATAGGTGCAATAACGGCACTGCTAAGCACCGTTCTCGACAGTTTTGCCTCATGTATCACAATGATAAGCCTACATGATGTCACCAACTCCGATCCATACTACTCCGTGGGCGGAGCATATTGGAAGGTGCTTTCCTTCGGAACGGCTATAGGTGGCAGCATCCTCGGCATAGGTTCCATCAGCGGAATAATAATGATGCAAATGCAAGGAGTAACGCTAAAGTGGTATATGAAATACATTACTCCACTGACGCTGTGTGCAGGCATTGCCGCCTTCCTGTTATTATGTATTCAGCTTACTATATAGTCATACAAAATATTACAAAAACATTAAAAAAATTCTCAATAAAAACACTAACTACTATGGGAAAGATTAAGACAATCGGTGTTCTCACCTCAGGCGGTGATGCCCCAGGTATGAATGCGGCAATACGCGCCGTGACCAGAGCTGGTATCTGCAACGGTTTCAAGATTGTAGCCATCTACAGAGGATGGGAAGGACTAATCAATGATGACATGATGGAGTTTTCCACGGAAAACGTCAGTGGCATCATAACACAAGGCGGCACTATACTTAAGACCGCTCGTTCAAAGGATTTTATGACCCCGGAAGGACGCCAGAAAGCATATGACAACATGGTAGCGCATGGTATTGATGCACTTGTCGTCATAGGCGGAAACGGTTCGCTAACAGGTGCCAAGATATTCGCACAGGAACACGACGTATGCTGTATTGGTCTGCCTGGAACAATCGATAACGACCTCTATGGCACGGATGCTACAATCGGATATGATACGACCATGAATACTATAATGGAATGTGTAGATCGTATCCGTGATACCGCTCAAAGTCATGAGAGAATATTCTTCATCGAGGTAATGGGACGAGATGCTGGTTTCTTAGCTCAAAACTCTGCTATAGCGTGCGGTGCAGAGGCTGCTATAATACCTGAAAACGTAACTGATGCAGACCAATTAGCAGAATTCATGAAACGAGGCATACGTAAGTCAAAGCGTTCTTGCATCGTCATTGTATCGGAATCACCTAAATGCGGTGCTATGTATTATGCTGACCGCGTGAAGAAAGAGTTCCCGGGTTATGACGTACGCGTATCCATCCTCGGACACCTGCAGCGCGGTGGCAGCCCAACTGCACGCGACCGAATACTTGCCAGCCGCACAGGTGTAGGGGCTATCGAAGCCATCATACAGGGACAGCGCAACATTATGGTTGGCATACGTAACAACGAAGTGGTGTACGTACCATTCTCTGAGGCTATACGTTCTGACAAACCAATGGACAAGAAATTATTCACTGTACTCAACGAGTTGTCAATATAAAAAGCAAAATATACTATTATAACAAGAAAAGATACAAGAGAGCGCCCGAAGTTTCAATAAAACTTCGGGCGCTTTACTGTATCTTACCCTTTTGAAACGGTCTTAATATTCATCGTAAGTGTTTTGTCAGCA
Source organism: uncultured Prevotellaceae bacterium (assembly GCA_946534585.1). Lineage (GTDB taxonomy): Bacteria > Bacteroidota > Bacteroidia > Bacteroidales > Bacteroidaceae > Prevotella. The sequence continues at coordinate 19,814 of CAMNCV010000109.1, read as the reverse complement.
CTTCGCGTTTATACTCTATTTCGTAGGACAGACCTGACGTATGTGACCTTTAGCATCAAATTTCATACGGTCTATGCACACCTCACGATGAGTACCAGGCACACCTTTCCCTCCGTTGATAAAATCTTTATTTATACGATGATATACAATATACCATTTATCTTTATTTGGTATCTGCAATACGGAGTTATGCGCCGTGCCATATATTTCTTTCTTCGGATTCTGCTTTATCACCATATAATGCTCAGAATCAATATTTAATGGTCCGAGGGGCGATGATGACGTGGCATAGCAAACATGATAATTAGGTGACCCCGTATCATCAACCGACCACAGGAAATAGTACGTTCCCTTTCGATAGAAAACGTATGCTCCCTCGCGATAACTCCATGTATCGAGCGTACCGCCCTGAGGAGTCAAATTCACTTTTGTCTCCTGTCTGATGCTTATCATATCATCATTTAGTTCTACGCCTGCCATGAAACCATTTCCCCAGTAAAGATAGTATTTACCACTGACTGGGTCATGAAACACATCCACATCTATAGCCTGACCGCCCCTTAGCCCCATAGGTCTGTCGGCATCAGTAATAATCGGTTTGTCAAGAGGTTGGAAAGGACCTGTCGGACTGTTACTTATAGCACAACTAATCTCCTTTCGCTTTGACTGCGGATTATTCGCAGAGAAATAGAAATAATATTTATATGTGCCGTCATTCTGTTTGCGCTCAATAATGCATGGTGCCCACGCATTGCCATTAGCCCAAGGCACAAGCTCACTTTTCACATCAAGCACTACCCCTTCATCAGTCCACTTTTTAAGGTCGCTTGACGAGAAAACGCTGAAAGTCCATCCTCCCCAGCCAGGGTATCCGTCAGTGGTACTGTATATATAGTATTTCCCAGTTTGCTCAGCATACAAGATTTCCGGATCAGCATGAAAATCTGGCAAAATAGGATTTTTCTGTGCCTGCATGGCATGGCTTATAAAAAATACCAAAAGAGATAGAAAAAGTTTAAGTCTCATGGAATTTCTAAATATTTAATAATCAATATATTGTAATCGCATCCATATTACCACGTAATCTGTATCTGATTACATTGTAATCAGCATCATATTACACAACAATCAGATAGCGATTACCACGTAATCAGCATCCTTTTACCAATGTATTGCTAATGACTACTCTTCATCCATGTCAAACAATTCATCATCATCCCACCCAAACAGTGCAGGTTCTACGAATGCTTCCATCGCACGACGATCTTTTTTCGTGGGACGACCAGTGCCTTTGGCTCGATCTATGAAACCACTAATGCGTGACATCTCAAGCAATTCATATTGTTTTGCATCTGTCACATTTTCATATACCTGAGGTATGAGTTTTGCTCCGACACGCATCTCTATGGCATTCAAAATCTTAAAAGAATAGGTAATCGGCGGCTTTTTCACGTGTACTGTCTCACCTATTTTTACAGTACGTGATGGTTTGGCATTAACGCTACCACCTACCTGACCATTTGCTATCGGCTTATTGTCAGATACGGTAACGCGACCATTCTTGCACGCGTCAGCGGCATTGGTACGAGTCTTGAATATACGCGATGCCCACAGCCACTTATCAAGCCGGGCAGTCTCCTGTATCTTCAGTTTTTTTTCTTCCATCATTTCTTATTAAACTGGTTCATTGTAATGTCCACGCCAGCCAAGCAGAAACTTTTGATTATTTCACAGGCCGTGCCGATAAGCGGATTAAGGATAGCCATGTCTTCTGTTGAAAGTTTTCCGAGCACCCAATCTATCTGTTGTCCACGCTGAAAATCCGAACCAATACCTATTCTCAGCCGAGCATAACACTGACCAATAAGTTGCTGTATATGCCCTAACCCGTTATGTCCGCCATTTGAGCCCTTTGCTTTCAACCGCATCTTGCCCAATGGAAGAGCCAAATCATCTACTACGACAAGCAAATGCTCCGTAGGAATATTTTCTTTTTCCAACCAATAACGAACTGCATTGCCACTGAGGTTCATAAAAGTAGTAGGCTTCAGCAGTATAAGTTTTCTGCCCTTAACGCTTGTCTCTGCTATGAAGCCATAACGACGGTCTTCAAACGTCACCCCCTGTTCTGCTGCAAACGCATCAAGCACTATCCAACCTGCGTTATGCCTGGTTTCATGATACTCTGGTCCTGGATTTCCCAGACCTACTATAAGATATTTATCCATCTACGATATTAGAAATAAAAAGAGTTAAGAATTAAGACTGATGGCTCTATGGTCAACGAAATCTTAATACTTAACCCTCAAACTTTTCATTTCCGCACTTAACGGAATATATTATTGTGCAGCCTCAGCAGCAGCGGCAGCAGCCTGTGCAGCACGTGTCATCTTGACAGAGCATACCACTACCTCTGCAGGTGTAGCAATCTCAAGTCCGTCGAATGACAAGCTACCAACCTTGATGCTCTTACCGATTTCAAGTTCTGTAACGTCGATGTCGAGCTTCTCAGGTATCTGCTTGTAAGGAGCTGTAACCTTAATCTGACGGATAGACAGGCTCATGCGACCACCAAGACGTACACCAGCAGCAAGACCTACGAGGTTAACTGGAATACCAACAGTAATAGGCTTCTCTGGAGTAATCTCAAAGAAGTCAACATGGAGGATAGCGTCAGTAACTGGGTGGAACTGTATCTCCTTCATGACAGCAATATGTGCCTCACCATCAATATCGAGGTTGATGACATATATATTAGGAGTATAAACAGCCTTACGCAGTTCACTGAAAGGAATAGAGAAAGCAAGAGCCTCTGGCAAACCATTCTCGCCCCTCTTCTCACCATAGAGGTTACAAGGGATGAGACCCTCTTTACGCATCATCTTTGAAGCCTTCTTACCAATCTCGGTACGCTTCTTACCTGAAAGATTAATTTCTAACATTTTTGTGTTACTCTAAATTAAGTTGTTAATAATTTGTTTTAATTGCTTAACTCACCATCACACGGATGCTTTTTGAAAAGCGAGTGCAAAATTACTCTTTTTTTTTGACATACGCAAAGAAATAACTTAAAAACATACATGAATAACGAAAAAACTTGATACTTATTTGTAACCAACGTGTTTTTTAATTAACTTTGCATAATAAAAAACAAATTTTCAGGTCTTAATACTACTATATAACACAGCGATCTTACAACATTATACCTCCAAAAATCATGATCAATAGAGAACTTATACGCATCAAGGCTGTACAGTTAACCTACGCCTATTTCCAGAACGGCAACCGTAATATAGATAGTGCAGAGAAAGAATTGCTCTTTTCTCTTTCCAAGGCATACCATCTCTACAACATAATGCTGTTACTGATTGTAGCTGTTACGAGGATGGCAAGAAAACACTATGACGTAGCGCTGGCAAAGGTAGAACGTGAAGGCAACGGAATAAAGCCATCACCACGATTTGCTATGAACAAGTTTGCCGTTCAGCTTGAGGAGAACGAAACTCTAAGAACATTCTGCGAAGAGCAGAAAAATATTTGGGATGACAAAGCTGAATTCGTAAAAAATCTCTTCTTACGAATAGAGCAGAGTGAGACCTACAAAGAATATATGGCTTCTGAGGTCGATGACTACGATACAGATCGTGAGTTATGGCGTAAATTATACAAGCAGTTTTTCCAAAATAATGATGACATCAGCGAAACTTTGGAAGAAGTCAGTCTGTACTGGAATGATGACAAAGACGTGGTTGACAGTTTCGTAATCAAGACAATAAAACGCTTTGACCCTGCAAAGAAACGCGAGCAAGAGTTGTTACCAGACTATGACGACACCGAAGACAAGGAATATGCACGAAAATTATTCCGCGCCACAATAATGAATACAGACCAATATCAGCACTATATGGCTGAAGCAAGTCGCAACTGGGATTTCTCACGTCTTGCATATATGGACGTCGTCATCATGCAACTTGCAATAGCAGAAATGCTGACATTTCCTAATATCCCCATAAGTGTGACAATCAACGAATATGTGGAACTGGCGAAAATGTATTCCACACCACGCTCCGGAGGATACATTAACGGTATGCTCGACACTATTGCGCGTCATCTTATCAAGACACATAAGATGTTTAAACAAATACCTGAACAGAAAAAAAGACATAAAGAAAACGAATAAACAAAAATTAAAACAATGCAAGACTATTCTATGCTCATCATGATGGTGGCCATTTTTGCCATCATGTATTTCTTCATGATTCTTCCACAGCAGAAGAAACAAAAGGCTATACGTAAATTTCAAAACTCGCTCGAGCCCGGCTCAAAAGTAGTTACCGCAGGTGGTATGTACGCTACAGTAAAAAGCGTGGATATAGAGAAAAACACGGTTGATATAGAAGTAGCGCGCGGCGTCATTGTTACAATTGACCGTGGATACTTGTTTGCCGATGCTGCTTCTCAGCAACAGAGATAAAAACAACAGCTCATGCAGTGGAAGATAGGATATAGACAATTGAGACTTTTCTTGCTACGGCTTAGGAGCAAGGAACTCATTGTGTTCCTTTTCTTCCTCCTTGTAAGTACAGCATTCTGGTTTCTGTCAACACTAAATGAGACCTACGAGACGGAACTACGCGTAGCAATAGCCCTTGATGGCGTGCCTGCCAAGGTCGTTGTCACTGATGACATCCCCGACACAATTAAAGTAACAATACGAGACAAGGGCTTCAACCTTCTGCGATACAGTCTATTCGAGCAAGTAGCACCACTGAAAATTAAATTCAGCCGATATGCGAACAAAGGAGGAAAGGGGATTGTCAATCCTGCTGATGTACAGAAAATGATGCGACAGCGTCTTTCGGAATCAACTGTGATAGTAAGCGTTAAAGCTGACCATTGGGATTTCTTTTATACCAATGGCGAACAACGTCGATTGCCAGTAGTACTTAATGGGCAAATAAAAGCTGCGGCGGATTATTACGTTCTGCGTACGACACTGAAGCCCGACAGCGTTGATGTATATGCTTCCATCGAAGCATTCGATACGCTGAAAGCCATCCTTACTGAACCGATAATGGCCGATGGTTTAACTACATCCTTGACCAAAGAAGTAGAATTACAACACGTATATGGCACAAAGATAATACAAAACAAACACGTTAAACTCAATATCGTAGTGGATAGACTCACGGAGGTAATTGTAAGCGTTCCTATAAAGATTATCAATGTACCAGAGAAAATAATGGTAAAGACCTTCCCTGCAAGGGTTGACCTGAGAGTAACGGTTGGTATGTCAAATGCAAAAATGGTAAAAAGCGAACTCTTTAACGTTATTGCTGACTATAATGACATTCCGAAGAATACGCAGGAAAGACTACCTATTGAGATTGTCGCACAACCAAAAGGTATAGTAAAGGCATTTCTAACAATACCAGAAGTTGACTATATCATAGAGCATTTAGCGCAATGAGCAACAATACGACACTTGCAAAACATCATTTCTGCATCACTGGCGGTATAGGAACAGGCAAATCTTACGTTTGCAGACTGATGAAAGAGCATTACGGCATCGACATATATGATTGTGATGACGCAGCAAAAAGACTAATGACAACATCACGATATATTATCACCGAACTAAAGAAACTTATAGGTGAAGAAGCATATATTGACGGAAAGCTCAACAAAGCTGTCGTGGCACAGTTTCTACTTGCATCAGAGAAGAACAAACAGGCTATAAATAATATCGTGCACCCTGCCGTGATACGCGACTTTCATAATTCAGAATACACATGGATGGAGAGCGCAATACTATACGAAGCACATCTGGAAGATACTGTAGATGCCGTAATTGCCGTCACAGCTCCACGCGAAGTACGAATAAACAGAATAATAGAACGCGACGGAATAACAAGAGAAAAAGCAACAGAATGGATGGATAAGCAGATGAAACAAGAAATCATCGCAGAGCGAGCCGACTTCATCATAAATAATGACGGACAATGCTTATTATTACCACAAATAAGCGATATGCTTAGACATTTCTCTTTGTAAAGTCTATACTATTCTACAATTAGAAAAATAACAAATAAAAACAACACTAATATTGATTACTAAATGAAAAAGACTATTCTATCTATCAGCGGAAAGCCAGGACTTTATTCACTGGTGTCACGCTCAAAGAACGGACTTATTGTTGAGATACTCGATGATACACACAAGCGCATTACAGCCTTTGCAAGCGACCGCGTCACATCTTTGGCTGACATAGCCATGTACACAGATGAGGAAGACATGCCTCTTGGCTATATAATGGCTGCATTACGTGACATGGAAGGTGGTAAGACTGCAAGCATCAACTGGCGCAAGGCTGGAGCAACGGAACTACAGGAATATTTTGCAAAGTTCGTTCCTAATTTCGACCGCGACAGGGTTCACAATAGCGACATCAAGAAACTATTACAGTGGTATGACATTATGGTCAACGCTGGAATAACCGATTTTGAGGAAACACTGAAGCCAACGAATGGCGACAATATAGACGATCGAAACGAAGAGGAAGAACAAGCATAAATATTATGAAGCGTACTGACGAAGGACTAAAACTTCTCGGCAGTGAGACCGAATATAAAAACAACTATGCTCCAGAAGTACTTGAGACTTTTGAGAACCAACATCCCGATAATGATTATTGGGTACAATTCAACTGTCCAGAGTTCACATCGCTATGTCCTATTACTGGTCAACCAGACTTTGCAGAAATAAAGATACTCTATATCCCCGACAAACGAATGGTAGAGAGTAAAAGTCTGAAATTATACCTATTCTCTTTTCGCAACCACGGAGACTTTCATGAAGATTGTGTAAACATCATTATGAAGGACTTAATCCGACTTATGGATCCAAAGTACATTGAGATTACTGGTATATTTCTCCCTCGTGGTGGAATATCTATTTATCCATACGCAAACTACGGAAGACCAGGTACTAAATATGAACTGATGGCTCAACATAGACTTGAGAACTATCATTCGATATAAAACACAACGCAATAACTACCCAGCAAAATTCATAAGACTGGGTAGTTATTCATAGCGCTTAAGAGGTTAAAAAAAACTAAATAAGCGTTTTTTTAATGAAAACGCATCTCTTTCTCGCTTTTTTTATATAACTTTGCAATATCTGTACTATGCAAAGTGCTAATACAAAGAAAAACAACAATAATATACTAAAGAAAAATACATTAAAATAAACAAAACCAAAACAAATGGCACAACTTAAATCTCTCAACAAGCAGACCGCCCCTAAAAGCGCTGCTCCTGAAAGGATTATCCAGTTTGGCGAGGGTAACTTCCTCCGCGCATTCGTTGACTGGATTGTATGGAACATGAACGCCAAGACTAACTTCAACGGCTCTGTCGTTGTTGTTCAGCCTATCGACAAAGGCATGGTACAGTGGCTCAATGGTCAAGACTGTCTTTACCACGTCAACCTTCAGGGACGTCTCAACGGTGAGGCAGTCAATCAACTTGATCGTATTGACGTCATCAGCCGCGGTATTGACCCATACGCACAGAACTGGGCATACATGGCACTTGCTGAGCAACCAGAGATTCGCTTCGTAATCTCTAACACTACTGAGGCTGGTATTGCATTCGATCCATCATGCAAGCTTTCTGACGCTCCTGCATCTTCTTATCCAGGCAAGCTCGTTCAGTTGCTCTATCGTCGTTATCAGACCTTTAATGGTGACCCATCAAAGGGACTTATCATCATGCCTTGTGAGCTTATCTTCTTGAATGGTCACCACCTCAAAGACTGCATCCGCAAGTACATCGAACTGTGGAAGGAAGACCTCGGTAAGGACTATGAGGGCTTCAAGGAGTGGTTTGAGAAGTACAACTATGTATGTGCTACACTCGTTGACCGTATCGTACCAGGCTTCCCACGCAAGGACATCGCTGAGATTCAGCAGAAAATCGGTTATAAAGACAATCTCGTCGTTCAGGCAGAGATATTCCACCTTTGGGTAATTGAGCGCCCAGAGAACATGTCATGCGAGGAACTGCGCGCAGAGTTCCCTGCCGACCAGGCTGGCCTGCACGTTCTCATCGCTGAGTCTGAGGCTCCATACCACGAGCGTAAGGTTACACTGCTCAATGGTCCTCACACCGTTCTTTCACCAGTTGCTTACCTCTCTGGCATCAACATCGTACGCGATGCTCTGCACGACGAGGTCGTTGGCAAGTATATCAAGAAGGTACAGTATGACGAGCTGATGCAGACCCTCAACCTGCCTATGGACGAACTGCAGAAGTTTGCTGCTGACGTATTGGAGCGCTTCGACAACCCATACGTTGACCATCAGGTTACTTCTATCATGCTCAACTCATTCCCTAAGTTCCAGGCACGCGATCTTCCTGGAGTTAAGGTTTACTTGGAGCGTAAGGGTGAACTGCCTAAGGGGCTTGTTCTCGGTCTTGCTGCCATCATCACATACTACAAAGGTGGTACACGTGCTGACGGTGCACCTATCCAGCCAAACGACGACCAGAAGATTATGGATCTGCTCACACAGTTGTGGGCTACAGGCGACACACGCAAGGTGGCTGAGGGCGTTCTCGCTGCAGACTGGATCTGGGGTGAGCACGGTGATCTCAACAAGATCCCAGGTCTCACAGACATGGTTGAAGGCTTCCTGAACGACATCCAGTCTAAGGGTATGCTCGAGACAGTTAAGAGCATTCTGTAATTATAGAATAGCAGATAATTTCAAACAACAGATTTAACGGATTACACGGATTGCATAAGTTTGTGTAATCCGTTTTTCTTTTATATATTTACATAAATAATAAGTAAAAATACATGCAAAGTAAAGGCTCTGCCGTAAATTTCGTATATGGATATTTGCGACAGAGCCTGAAACTTTAATTACTTTTTAGGTACAAAAGCATAAGTGTTTGAATTAATCATTTTTGCTTCACCACCCATTAAGCGTGCAGCATCTTTCAAGTCAAACACGCTGTCGTACGTTTGAACGTTCCCGTTCGGGAAATTTAAATTTAAAGTCATAATACATTGATTTAGTTTTTGCCTCCACTTGACGGCTTTCGGCATCTCCGTTTTTTTATATAAAAGTATCCTTGTCACAATATCAAAAGCATGTAGCATTTATTTCTTTGTGGTAATATCTCCACCATCATAGTAATGTTCCATCTTACCTATCGGAACTGTCGTATAATTCCCATTATTATAGGTTATCTTGAAAATTTGACTTTCCCCTACGAAATCCCCATCGAAATGATTTTCTATATCTCCAGCGTAAGTCTCAGCTTCCACCATTGTTACCAAAAGTTCGTTGCCATTAGATTTTGCTCTCACCTTACCCTCCAATCTGCCATTTTCTGGATAGAATCGTCCTGTTTCTATTTCTGTTGAACCTACAAACATATTAAGTTTACCAACATATGTATCAACACCTTTCTTTTCTAAATTCAAGATAGCCTGTGTTTCCCCCAATCTATAGATTGAACCATTAATAAACAATGTGCCAAGCCAAAAGTCATAGACATCATTAGACGCATCATATTTGTCTTCTGCCGCAATTTTATCCGTTTGCAGCGATGAATCAGTTGAGTCTACCGAAGACCTCCGTAAAAGAACATATACTAGTACAAGTATCGTTACAGTCTGTATAACGAATAATGCTAATAGTAATTTCTTCATGATAAAAGTGATTTCTTAGATTTTATGGCTTGTTACTAATTGGCGGAATGGACTTATTACGCGTTCGTATATCACCCAGTCTCCTTGTTTACCTGTACGAGTCGGATGATATGACTTTATCACCGCCACACAATCATCGGGATAATACCACAGACAACATTTCATGTGTGGAGCAAGAGGATAGGTATATTCTATTTTCTCTGCTTCTTTGCCTGCGAAATACTCGGAAGTAATGAAATTGAACTGTGAATCTCCGGCATCACAACAAAGTATGATATTGGGGCGGAGAATATCTATTTCTTCTTTTAAGAACTCTTTATCACGTTGCATGGCCTTCGTTACCTCTTCACTTGACACACAAGAATGTCCTGCCACCTTCTTTGCCTCTACAAAAGCAAAAGGTTCTGTATTCCATACTTGTAGCACTTCATTCTTCTTATCTTTGGTCAATTCATCAGCTCCTACTCCATTATTATCAGCAGTAATTACCTGCAAACCGTAGAATATCCGAGCAATATTAGGAAAGAATCCTGTTCGACCGACATTACCACCACTGAGCTTGCACATGTTTTCATCAAGGGACCATCTGCGAGTGTCATCACCATCAGGAGTATTCTTCTCTTTTACAAGGAACATCACACGTCGTTGCATCTTGTTCCATCGTTCATCCACATACTCCTCTGGCTTGTCAGCCTTAAGCATCAATCCATCCTTACAGAACAAATTTCGTTGTTCTTCATCAAGGCTTTCCATCCAACGGATGAAAAGGTTATCTAACTGTTTGTTGTAATCCATGTCGTCATTAAATTCTCTGCCTATAGCGCCCTCTGAGTCGGCTGTTAATAATAAAATTAGGGATATGAAAAAGACGTGGGTTGCTGTACCTTCTGCTTATCCCTTGCTTGAGGCTCTGGTAAACCCGAATGATAAGGATAAGCAACCAGTTAGCCCACGCCGAAGAGATAATTACAAATAGATACGCTTCACTCATAACACAGTACATATACACCATAGTATATATACCTACAGAGTGAGCAATCTGTCATAATAATCACCCACGTGGACGTTTCGATTGCGTCATCTTCTTATCATTCATGAAAAAGTTTACCAGACTTCCAAACAAAGAAGATAAAACGTCACGTAAACGCCCTTTTCTGATGTTATAACGGATATGCCTACACAAGGCATTACCGGATAAACATCAAAACCAATATGTCTGCCTACGCCTTGCTGCGTAAACAACGAAAAACCTTGCCCACCCCGTGAGCTAACTGTTCTTCATGTTACAAAGGTAAAGAAAAAAAATAAAACAACCAAGAAATGACCACGAAAATTTTGTCAGATAAATTATTTGTCGTATTTTTACATACAACTTTACATTAAGGTTCATGGACATAGCAACAACACTCAAGACTCTTGCCGACAAATATGAAACGAAGGATTTCCTTAATGGAGACCCTTCATGGTTTATGCATCAGGTGGAGGGTGACAAGAACAAGGAAATAATGCGCAAAATGCTGACAGCATTACAGGAAATGCTTAACCAACATGGCACAATAAAAGACTTTGTAGGCAACGGAACATGCCTTATATGGAATGACGTCATCGACAAACGCACACTTATCATACCGATGGACACCCACGTGCTACAAGAAGCAAGCCACCTCGTACTGTTAAAGTCCAAGACGGCGTCTATGTCATCTGCCATAAAACTGACAGACAAACTAAAAGGCTCATTCTCAAAACATACGGCTTACTTTCCCAATACTTCCTGCATGAATATAGCATCGAGGCCATACGTGGCAGCATCATTAGTATAGCGAATAGGGAAAGGCGAGCGCAAGTCATGCCACGCTTCTTGAAGATATTGCTCTTTTCCTGTTTGCCAATATGCATAAGCCTTCAGACGAGGAATACGGAAATGGTTTCTACTAATCTCAATGGCTTTTTCCTTATAATGCGAAGCATGCGTAAGCCATGTCTTACTCCACTCAGGCGTAGTAAGCGAAAGCATTATCTCATTCATCATCTCAAAACCACCCATTATTGACAACAGATGATTCGTGTTCACTTCTGCAGTATCCCCCTCCCATGTAATTATGCCTGTAGCCGGGTCATACCCCAAAGCCTTCGGACCGGAGAATATACCATGTGGCATGGCACTAATGCTACGCATACCAGCCAATAACTTATCACGATAGGCAATATTCCCCGTGCGCTCCCACTCCGTGAACCAGTTGCCTGCATAGGCAAGCCAATCCGGTCCAATGCGCAATCGCGCAGGCGCCGTACAGGGATAACGCTCCGAGCGAGGCTGCGCCAAGCGCATAGGATCAAGCGAATAAAGCAGTTGGTCAGCATCACGCACTTCGGTAATCAAGTCACCAGCACGCTCATCTGCTGTGAGATAGTACAAAAAACGATTAAAAAAAGCCTGTGATATACGTGCTTCCTTCGCACCACATCCCCAATGAAGCACGTTATGACGCGTACCCAAACCACGGTGTGGCCCACGATGATAGCAATCTACTTCTGAATTATGGCGCGTCATTGCCTCTGCCATACGCCAAGCAAGTGGTGAAGCAGTACGCAGAAACTCATACCAAAGCATAGCTGGTGTGGCCAACTCTGTATTATCCCAAGCATATCCACCAACGTCATAACGCCACTCGCCACGCCCTGGCAATGGATCAAATGTGTGCATTACGTCACCATAATTAAAAAATCCATACCAATTATTGCGCTCTTGTTCGTCGGCATAAAACCGAACTATGTCATATATGATACTATCCGTCTTTGTTCCACTGTCCAGACTCCAAACTCCGAAAGCCCGCTTACGATGCAGATACTCTGGCGTAGGAAGGTATTGATGTCGTTGCTTCATTGCTGACAGCCTGTCATTCACACTGTCAAGCGGCTCAGCAAACGACCGTATATATATCGTCGTTGTACGCGCTATACCATTTGCAGTACTCATACCCGGCTGCACATCCTCATACGTAGCTTCCAAACCATGGGCTACGGTGTCATAATGTTCAAACGACATACTTTCTGCTTCTGGACTCCACAAGCACAAACTGACTACTGCCGTATCGCTTCGCGCTCCGTCAATCTGCAGCGTTGACGGATATGACTGCCAAAAATCTGATAATCGAAAAGCCGTCGTTTGCTTGCTATCACTTACGGCAAGCACTCCTGGCGAACGAATACCCTCTATCGTTCCTATCCACGGAGAACGGTTGGTGGCACGCTTACGAACTGAGAATGCCCGTGGTGACAACTGTGATAAGCGAAAACCATCCCATTCTGGAAGCTGCGATAGAAGCACGCTACTTACGGAGTCTATAGGAGAGCCATATTCATCCAACGTTATTTTGCGACGCGAAATAAGTGGTTTTACATCCATCTGTATTGCTGACGTATCTTGCAAGAACGTCACCTTGCGCTGATGTAATTTACCGTGTAACGGCACTTTAGCCTTTAAAGCAAGGCTTTTCAATCCATCCGCATTCGTTATAGAGTCGATATACGAAGTCAGTACAATCTTAATCTCATCGCTCCCTTTGTAGCTATATATACGCATGGTATAGTTATCACCATCAATACGCCATGTATCTCTTACCCTGCCTTGCTGTTCATGCGTAATGCTTCTAACCTTCTGGCGCTCTCCGTTCTGCTCTATCCACAGCCAACTATAGTCTTTTGTTTCTGTATTTTTTTCTGCGTCACTATACTTTTGTTTGCTGTTCTTTTTTCCTTTTGCTACGAATATGCTGTCGGAAGTAGCCACAGTAGCTACCGCTGCCCATTTTACTGTACCATCAGGCCAAGTAGCGAGCGTCCATTGATCAAACGGTATCTCTTGTCTCTTAGCATCACTTAGCATAAGCGACTGCTTCGGGTCCAATTCTCCTTGATGGAAAGGTATGCCAAAAGTTGCTGGAACGTTTTTTTCCCGATGTAAGTTTTCAACTGCAAAGATATCTCTTATGAGTATCGAAGAACTGTCATTGCGCTGCTCTACATACTTGAAATTACGCAGTTGTGCATGCGACAGCGTCGTACGAAAGCCGAAATATCCATGCGTCAGCGGCACCGGGTCGGGATAATCCACAAGGCACTCGCCATCTATCACATAGCGTACTCGTCCGCCATGCTGTTCCAAACGTATATGATACCAATGGTCAGGCTTTATAAGATGAGAAGAGTCAAGATATTCTCTCAACACTACCGGGCGATACTGCGCAGTATCTATTGCCCTCTCGTCTCCTGTATAACGTCGGAAACGCGTAGTGGTGTTGTAATTTCCTCCATAGCCCACATAATACAACTGCATTTTGTAAGTATCGAGAAAACGTCCTGTACCCACGCCAAGACGGTCTGACATCCAAAAGCAATTCAAGTCAGAAACACGTCCATCGCTCACGATGCGTGCATCATACTCAATCGTCACATCGCCTTGCATCTCGTGATTATACCATAGTGTCAATCCACCAGACGCGTGAATATCAGCCATGCCGTCAGCAGTCCAGGTCACGTAGCCATCTTTCTCTGCTTCAACAACCCAGCTTCTCCCCCACTCTCCTGCTTTCTTATTAGCTGAAGCCCCCCATATGACGGATGCTATCAATAGCGTCAACAGACTTGCATATAACCTAATCATTCCGGATGCTTGTCAATATATTCTTTCAACAAATCATAACGCAAAGCCAACGGACGTGCGAGTTTCCACATACTGATACTCTCTTCATATTTCGACTGTCCAAAGCATGTTACCGTAGGAGCCACCTTTATTATTCCCTTGCGTGTGGCTTCTATCAAGTCTTCTTCCTTCACCTCATACGAAGCGAATACGGTTTCCACGCCATCAAGACGTCTGCTCTCTGCTGCCGCTGCCGAATGTAACTCCAATTCCGTACCATCTTTCAGGGTCAAGACAAGCGGAGCACCTTTCTCAATGCTCAGATGATACTCCGATGTGTACATCGCTTTTATAGTATATATAGTAATACCCTTAATATCAAGCGATGTCAAACTCGTCCACATATAGAATTTCTTGTTTCCTTTGCCTATCACGCCCAATTTCTTTCGACTGGTCTCAAGCACACGAGCTCCATTTTTCGTATGCTGATTGTAAACTATCTTCTGGGCAGCCACTGGCATTGTGGCAGCAGATGTAAGCAGAAGTAATGCCGCGGTAATTATTTTTAGTATTTTCTTCATTGCGCTATTCTATATTTTTTCATTGTTTGCAAAGTTACATAAAATAATGCAAACTCACAAACTATAATGATATTTTTTTCTACTGCGATACCCCTTTTCGCCTAATCGCTATCTGATTATATGGCAATCGCTATCTGATTAGGACGTAATCAGATAGTGATTACAAGCTAATCAGATAGCGATTACAATGTAATATGATAGCGATTACATATTACGATGCATTTCACTTCAGTCTTTCCTTTATCCACTCCATATGCTGACGCTCCATCGTCTCGCTCGTCCAATGCTCATTTATGGGCGTTATGAACGAATGTTTCTCACACTGCAACGTATTCCATGCAGCGTAACTCGTTGTAGGCGAACACGTAGAGTCGTTGTAGCCCCATGTCATTCTCACCGGACATTTCACGTAACGACAGAAGTTTACGACATCGTAATATGCCAAAGTGTTGATTATCTGCTCATTGAAAAAATCTTCCTTCCAATTAGGATACCCCCCCGTGCGTCCTTCCTCTGCATAGGCTGCCATATCGGTAAGCGCCGGATGGTTAGCTACACACAGCGTAATATCAGGGCATAAGGCTGCTGTAATTAGCGCCAATGCTCCTCCTTGCGAACCGCCCTGTATGGCAAGGTTCCTGCCATCCCATTCTGGCAACGACTGCAGGTAGCGCATAACGGCATACATACCGCCATATACATGACGCATATAATAGCGTTCGCGACTATCAATGCCGTTGGTAAGATAGCCATTATCCTTGCTCGAAAATGCTGACTGTATATCCTTAAAGTCCTGCTCACTCCACGTAGGGTTCATGCCGTGTATCTCTACCTCAAAGCGTATGAACCCATTCTCGGCATAATACTTATGGCGAAGTGGTTCTTTTATCGTCTTCACTCCTGCGCCAGGAGGACACATAACCGCTGGCAGACGTCTTCCTTCATTGTCTTTTGGCATGGAGAGATAGCCATATACGTAGTGTTCTTTGTCTGTTTTTAACTTCACAAGCCAGCAGTCTATCTTGTCAGTGCAGTACTCTCGCGCCAATTCCCTGCTTACCACAACGGGCTTTTCGTATTGCTTGAGCGTCTCGTCCCAAAACTGTTTGAAGTCCTTTGGCTCCTTGGTGTATGGCTGTATCTTCTCCACTCCAAAGCCAACCTTTACGTGGTGTTTTGTCACGATACCATCAATGGTGGCCGTCATGCGCAGATCTTGAAAGCCTGGCATCTTACGGGTACCTACGTTTATCACAGCTTTACCATTCTTCACCACTGTTTTTCCTTTGCTCACGGCTATCAACATATCAGGAGCAATCTCATAGTTCAACTCTACTCCGTCAACAATCACTCCATATTTATACAACTGTATTTCCACAGTCGCCTTCTCTCCTACATCATAAAGCCAATTACTGTGACTGGGGTTGGTTACCCATAGGAAATCACCGCGATACGGATAGTTTTCTGCCTGTAAATCAATTACATTACTAAGCATCAAAGTTAATGCCAAGATGGTTGACTTAATACTTTTCAGTGTGTTCATAGTGTATATTAAATTTATTCTTTTTCTTGCTCGTTTTTCTTCTTTTTCGAAAAAAGTTTGCCTATCCACGACTTTTTCTTCTGCGTGGTATCCTCCGTTACTTCCGTCTTTTTTGAAGCGTTATTCTTTTCTTTCGTATTTAACGTCAGATGTGGCTTCACACGGAATGATTGCTCTTTATCAGTTTGTCTATATATTATATCGCATACCACACTGACCAGTTTCTTATTTGCATGCACCGTGCCCGTAGCCTCAGAGCCATCGCTTGTTATGTCTGCCTGAATGTCTCTGAAGCTGATTATCTTGTATTTTGCTCCGTCAACCTTTGCCTTTAGCCAGCCTTGTGGAAGTCTGCCGCCACGACGTCCGCGTCGCGAAGATATATTAAAGCTGTATGAAGCCTGCGCATTACCTATCGTCAAACCTTTGACATTCATTATACTGCCAAGGTCAACGGCTTCTGTTGACATATTGCCAGTCATGTATTTCGTGTTACCATCAAGAGTGAATGAAAACCTAATATTGCCATATTTGGTATGAAGCAAACCGCTGATATTCTCTCGTTTGAAATATATGCCCAACGAACCGTTATATTGTATATCGCCAATAGCAGCTAACTGCCTCATCATCTTCAGTCTGACTTGTTTTGCAAAGTGTTTCACTATCTGCTCTTTTATCCCACCACGAGCATTGAGTTTTATGCCTTTAAAGTGCAGGCAGAGTTGTTTTTTCTCCAGCGTATTACATAAGTCTCCGCTGGCTGAAAGCGACAATCGCCTGTCAGGGGTTGTCACGCGAATATCATTAAACAGAAGTTGTTTCAAATCACCAGCCACATCCACTGTCAACTCCAATGGCGTAGTAAAATGACTTAGCCGTGGTGCAAAGGGGCGTGCTATGTCTGTCAACAACACATGGGCTGACACGTGAGCATTTTCTGTAAGCCTAAATAGTCGCAACTTATCTTCCAACAATTCGGCTTTTACTCGCTTCATGCTGATTGTAGTATGCTTGGAAGCGATGTTCGTATTTGTAAGAGCTATGTTTTTGCCATATTTCTCTACTTCTGTATTCATGCGCTTAATATAAAGACCGCTTTCCCGCTCCGTCATCGACAAATTGTTTACCGTTGCAAGCACCGTGTCTTTATTCAACTTGTGTACGGCAACGTCTGCATTCAACACGATATCCACGTGTCCTGGATCAAACCAACCACGGTGCGGACGACCTTTATTCTTGCGTGGCCGATGGTTGTTATATTTGTAACGCAACGAATCAAGCGTTATTTTAAGATTATCTATTCCTCTGCCCTCGCCATGTGTTCCTGCCGTTTTTCTTATGACAGCCTTGTCAAACGACAAGTGCATATTCGATTGCAGTTCATGTATCTCCACGTCTTTCAGCGTAAATGCTCTCGTAGAATCACCGTCAAGGCTGCATTGCAGTTGAGCATTCAAGTTTTGTAGTGAAACGTGTGCAGGGTCTATCTTTCCCTTTGGCAAGTGTGGCAATGAACGGACATCCCATGTCAGATACGTTCTTGCTACCTCTGCCACGACCGTATCCATCACAAGACGGAACCATTTCTTCTTTTCCTTCTTCTCTGTCTCGTCTTCCTTTTGTGCTTTTCGTTTCTTCAATTCATCTATCACAAATTGATAATTCGCAGCCGTATCAGGGTGTTCCTTATATAAGTGTGCGGTAGCACCCAAGAGTTTCACACTGCGTAGCCCTATCTCACGATGCCATAGATTTTTGAAGTCAAGCGCACCCTCCAGCGTATCCACACGAAGCATCGGCTCCTGCTGACGGTCATCTATCTCCACCTTACTAAGCACAATTTCGCCCTTTAAAAGACTAAAGCCCACTTGTCCGACACTGATACGTGTTTGTAAGGTTTCCTGCAAAGTCATAAGAGCCTTTTCGTAAAGCCATTTCTGACCATACTCTGACTGTAGAAACACAGCCAAGCCACCGAGTGCTGCTACTATCGTCAACACTATGCCAAGCAATATCATCATTAAGGTTCTAAACATCTGATTGCAAAGTTAGTTTATATATATGGATTATGCAAGCCTTTGTCATTCTTTGGCTTTTCCTTTCTCTTATTTTAGAAAGAAATAACACCCGTCATGGTTCATTTTTCCACCTGCTTTATTTATGAAAAACACCATCACATCTGCAAAGGTACACATTTTTTTCAAAAAAACACGGATATACACATTTTTTTCATAAACATGGTGTCTTTTGTGTTATATTGTAAAAAAAACAACAAACATTTCTTTTTATGAAAAAAAAACATTACCTTTGCATATATAAAATTAAAGGTTTTCCCACCTTTGATACTTACTATAGTTTAACACGTTGACTCTTAGATAATTGACTTTTCTAAGGGAGAAAAACGTATGTGTATAGTCTGGTGGTTGGGCAAATTGGTGTGTGTGATATTATACGATAAAATATGACGAGGAGGAGGGACGGCAGACACTAGGCTATGACTGACGAACAGAGACGTAAACACTATGAATGACAGTAAGCAGAATATGGAAAGGAAGCAAATATACCTTTGTCTGGCGCATATTTCGGATGAGACACATGAACTTTTCCAAATGGCAAGATAATGGTGGATACTATTACAAATAACAAAGAGACTATTACAGTGTTATGCAAGATTATCAATATCATATATTCTCACCCTATCGTGTATGCCCCATAGGCGCACACGTTGACCACCAGCACGGACTGGTTACGGGGTTCTCCATAGACAAGGGTGTGGACCTATGGTTCAACGTCAGGGAAGATACAAAGGTAAAGCTCTCCTCACGGACGTTTGAAGGCGACGTGAACTTTGACCTGTCACAACCCTCACAGATAAGGGAGTATATGTGGGGAGACTATGCCCGCGGAGCGAAATATGCCCTGAAGAAACGTTTCCTGTTGCACCACGGCATAGAGGGAGTAGTGCAAGGCTCGCTGCCGATAGGAGGACTGTCGTCATCCGCCGCCGTACTCATAGCCTATGTCATGGCTTTCGCCAAGGCCAACGACATAGAGTTGCAACCGTTTGAAGTGGTGCAGATAGCCTCTGAGGCGGAAAGAGAGTATATCGGACTTAGCAACGGACTGCTTGACCAAGCCTCCATAGCCCTGGGAAAGAGAAACAATCTCTTGTTCCTTGACTGTGACACAAACGAATATCGTCTTATTCCATTTGGAGGACAAAGCAAGAAAACCGAAGACCTGCCTTTTGAGATAGGAATCTTCTTCTCTGGCCTGACACGCTCGCTGATTAACAGCGACTATAACCTCCGCGTATATGAGT
>CAMNCV010000108.1 GCA_946534585.1 uncultured Prevotellaceae bacterium | reverse complement strand
CAAGGTGCAGAATGGGGTGCTCTGCCCATTCCCAATCCTCCTTTTGGTCTATCGCCAGTCCCTTGAACAGTTCTCGCTTACCTTGAAACAAAGCCTTTATCGTTGATAAAAGCAACGACTTGCCGAAGCGACGCGGGCGTGAGAGGAAATAGTAACGCCCCTCAGAGACAAGTCGATAAACTTGCTCCGTCTTGTCAACGTAGAGATAGCCGTCCTTACGGAGGCTCTCAAAGTCTTGTATGCCAATAGGTAGTTTCATGCCAAGGAATTAAGAGTTAAGAATTAAGAATAAGACTTTCTGCTATGCGCCGTGCCTCCTTGTCCGAGTTGATATAGTCCTCAAGCGTCGGTTTCTTTATCACCGTTGCCTTGTTGAGCGTATTCTCTATGATGTCCCCCATGTCAAGGAAGCCTATGCGCCCCTGACGGAAAGCGAGGTTGACTATCTCATTGGCGGCATTAACCACACAGCAGGCGTTGCCGCCGCGCTTGATGGCCTCGAAGGCGAGTGCCAGACAGCGGAACTTCTCCATGTCAGGCTCAAAGAACTCCAACGGATGCTTGAACAAGTCAAGCCGCTCACCTGTCATTGGCAGACGGTCTGGGTATGTGAAGGCATACTGTATAGGCAGGCGCATATCGGGCACACCGAGCTGCGCCTTCACTGCACCATCGCGGAACTGCACGGCACTGTGCACTATAGACTGCGGATGCACCAGCACTTGTATCTTGTCGGCCTCAACGCCAAACAGCCACTTTGCCTCTATCACCTCAAAGCCCTTGTTCATCATTGAGGCAGAGTCTATGGTTATCTTCGCACCCATGTCCCACGTAGGATGACGCAGTGCGTCAGCCGCCGTCATTGTGCGCATCTCGTCGAGAGACTTCAGGCGGAACGGACCACCGCTGGCAGTGAGCAGTATCTTCTCCACCTCGTTATTGCCTTCGCCCACTATACTCTGGAAGATTGCGGAATGTTCCGAGTCCACTGGCAGTATAGGCGCGCGGTACTGCTGCGCAAGTTCGCAAATCAACTCACCAGCCACCACCAGCGTCTCCTTGTTGGCAAGGCATATCTTCTTATGTGCCTTGATGGCGTGGATAGTAGGCTCCAGTCCGGCAAAGCCGACCATGGCAGTAAGCACCATGTCAATAGGCTCTGCCTCGACAATCTCGCACAGAGCCTGTGCGCCGGCATACACCTTGATGTCAGGGCAGTCGTCAAGCAACGACACAAGTTTGTCATATTTCTCCTCGTTGGCAATCACCACTGCCGCAGGCTTGAACTTACGTGCCTGTTCGGCAAGCAGTTCCACTTGATTATTCGCTGTAAGACAGTAAGCCTCAAAACGATCGCAGTGCTCCTCTATCACCTCAAGAGCCTGTGTGCCTATCGAGCCTGTGCTGCCAAGTATGCATATCTGTTGTTTCTTCATATTGTTTGCTAAGTTCTTCGTACAAAAAGGAAAATCGACGGTCTGCGAAGCAGACTCGCAGTCGCACAAAGCGATTTCCAAAGTGCAAAGTTACAAAGAAAAGTTGAAATAGCAAACGAATACGCTTCCTTTTATTGAATATTTTGGGATTAGCAAATTTTAAAAACCGTATCATACACAAATCAGTAACAGAATGATGAAAGGGGTGGGGAGACTGTCCTGATGTGAGAATACGACATAGTCATAGGAATGTAATAAGACATAGCGTCACTGCTATGTCTTATTACATTGTTGTCCACACTCTGTTGTAAGCATGGTGATGCACCTGTATGAGAACTACTTCGACATACGTATGCCGAGTTTCATGCCGTCCATGCTCTTCATCAGACTGACAATGGTAGAAAGTTGTGAGATGTTGGCACCTACGTTCTGCATGAAAGTCTTGAGTTTCGTGGCATCCATTACGATGACGAGCGAACCGTTGTCGAGCTGTGGCGTTACTCTGCATGGTGTTTTCTTACCCTTGAACGTCATTACGACCTCGCTGTTGTTCATGGTGTATGTGCCTGTGCGTATCGTCTTGCCTTTACGGTTGATGGTAAATGTTTTGTTTTCCTTGAATGTGATAGACATGTTACCCTTTGTGATACCCACTTTTGTGAGGTAAGACTGCAATTTAGTCTCGATGGACTTGGTTGCTATGCTGCTGGCGGCACTTTTCAGTGCGTTGTCGCTGGTGAACATAACGGCAGGCTCCTGGTAGGTCCATGTACCGATAATCTGCTGTGAAGTAGGTATGAGTTTGCTGCTGATGATGCCCGTCAGTGCGTTCAGCGTACTGTTTCCGCTTGTTGCTGATGCTACCTTGCCGAGTATGTCACTCAGCTGTGCGTTTGCCGCGCTCACAGAAATCATAGTGCAAGCGATGAATGCTAAAAACTTTTTCATAGTGTGTGTGTTTTTACGTTAATATCGTTAATGTTGTTAATGTTTTTTCGTGGGCTTCTCCGTTGCTTTTCTTACGGATAGCACAGATTTCTCATGTTCTTCGTTACCGTATAATTCGTCAGAAGCCATTGTCTCTACCAGAACAATCCGCAGTAGGGAAGTCTGTTGTCAGCGTCATAACAGTGCGCTGACGCGGTTTGTCAGCATGACAAACTCCTTGTGAGACAGCTGTTCTGGACGCTTAGTGAAAAACTCGTCATCGCTCTTGAAGTCCGGAATAAGTTGTTTCAGACTTACACGCAGCATCTTGCGACGTTGGTTGAATACCGTCTTGACCACGCGGCGGAACAACTCCCAGTCGCACCCCAGGTCTGTGCGACCATTGCGTGTCATACGGATGACAGCCGATTTTACCTTTGGTGGCGGATTAAACACCGTCTCGTCCACCGTAAACAGATACTCCGTATCATACCATGCCTGAATCAGTACCGACAGTATGCCATACTGCTTATTGCCAGGCTCAGCGGCTATGCGCAGCGCAACCTCTCGCTGTATCATGCCGCTGCAGCAGGGAATGAGGTCTTTATTGTCGAGCATCTTAAAGAATATCTGCGATGAAATGTCGTAAGGATAGTTGCCCGTCAGCACAAACTGCCTGCCGCTGAATACCTCGTTGAGGTCCATGCGCAGGAAGTCGTCGCCTATGATGCCTCCACGCAAGCGCGGGAAAGCCTCCGTAAGGTAGGCCACAGACTCTTTATCAATCTCCACGCACTTAAACTCGCGCTCCTTAACATACAGGTATTGCGTCATCACTCCCATGCCAGGACCTATCTCCAGCACGGGAATGTCAGGACATGCATCAACAGTGTCGGCAATGCGCTTGGCAATACCGAGGTCAGTCAGAAAGTGCTGACCGAGGTTTTTCTTGGGTCGTACTTGCTTCATCGTTCAGAATAAAACATACAAAACATCAAAAAAAACAAGTGAGTACTATTAGTTACCACCGTAATTCTGTTGTTTTGTTTTGATGGCAAAGTTACGAATTATTTTTCATTCGTGCAAATCTACTGCCCATTTTATCGACGTTTACGTATCGTTCTTGGAAATGATGCCGTTACTTAGTATTGTAATTGCTATGCTATTACCACCTAATCAGATACTGATTACACTGTAATCGCTATGCTATTACACCCTAATCAGTATGCAATTACAAGACGTAAGCATAAACGTACCAGAAAGTGTGATAACTTTCCTTTAATTTTTCCATTCTATTTATTTGCTCGTTTCATGAAAAGTTAGTACCTTTGCATCTAAATGACCATAAGCAAACGACATATACGAAAGGTTCTTAACATTGCACTGCCCATAGTGCTGGGCGGTGCAATACTGTATTGGATGTATCGTGACTTCGACTGGCAAGCACTGCAACATGTCATGCTCCATGAGATGAACTGGTGGTGGATGCTGGCCTCTTTTCCTTTTGGAATATTGGCACAGACATTTCGCGCCTGGCGATGGCGGCAAGTGTTGGAGCCCATGGGCGAACGCACTCGCACGCTGACAAGGGTGAATGCCGTGTTCCTTTCCTATGCTTCGTCGCTGATTGTGCCGCGCATTGGCGAGTTCCTGCGCTGTGGAGTGTTGGCAAAGAAGGAGGGAACGAACTTCGCTCGCGCACTGGGTACGGTAGTTACGGAGCGCGCCGTTGATTCAATAATCGTTCTTATATTCTCGGCACTGGTATTGCTTATGCAGATGCCTGTGTTCCTGTCATTCTTCTCGCATACCGGCACGAGAATTGATGCGCTGATGTCGTTCCTTGGTATGTTTTCAACAGCAGGCTACATCGTGGTGGCAATATGCGCCCTGGTTACGCTGGTAGGTGGATATTTCTTCGTCAAGCGGCTGGCTTTATATGATAAAGTCAGAACTACACTGCAGGGACTGCTCGATGGAGTGATGTCGCTGCGACGAGTAGGCAATATACCATTATTCCTCTTTTACAGCGTAGCGATATGGATATCGTATTTCCTGCACTATTATCTCACGTTCTTTTGTTTTGAAGGCACTGCCTCACTGGGCATGATGTGTGCACTGGTCACGTTTATCGTTGGTAGCGTAGCCGTGCTGGTGCCCACGCCTAATGGTGCTGGCTCTTGGCATTTTGCTGTAAAGACCATGTTGATACTTTACGGAGTGGCAGACAATGAAGCCCTGTATTTCGTACTGATAGTACACACCGTGCAGACATTGCTCGTAGCCGTGCTGGGAATATTGGCTTGGATAAGCGTAACGATGACGAGCAGAAATAACGTCTAAGACTTACAGATGTAAGCCCATACAAAACCATGGAAAACAAGCAAATACAATTAAAAGATATATTGATTTCATACAGGAAATCGACGCAGTGTAAGGAACTGGCAGCGTTACTGAAGAACAAGTCAGTACGTAAGACTGCCGTAGGTGGGCTTGCGCAATCGGCCGTAGCAGTTTGTTTTGCCGCGGCAAGTGCTAAGGTATCGCGCCCCATGCTGTTTGTTATGCGTGATGCCGATGAGGCTGGATACCTGTATCAAGACCTTCATACATTGCTGGATGACAGCGTGAAGTATTTCCCTTCGTCATATAAACGCGCCGTGAAATTCGGACAGCGAGACGCTGCAAGCGAGATATTACGCACGGAGGTACTTGCAAGTTTGGGCGAAAATGGCGATACGACCTCTTCAGACCTTCAGTCTCTCAGTCCTTCAATTCTAGTTACGTATCCTGCGGCACTTGCCGAACTTGTGATGTCTCGGCAAAATCTTGATGAGCGACGCATAACCCTGCAGCGTGGAATGACGCAGAATGTTACGGAACTCGTTCACAGAATGCGTGAGTTGGGGTTCAATGAGCGTGACTATGTATATGAACCTGGACAATTTGCCGTGCGCGGCAGCATAGTGGATGTGTATTCATATTCTGCAGAGCACCCATGCCGATTGGATTTCTTCGATGATGAAATCGATACCATGCGCACGTTTGACGTAGAGACGCAACTATCGGTAGAGATGCTTGATACGGTAACTATAATGCCAGAGATAGCACGCACAGATACAGAGAAAGTGCCACTTGTTGAGATGCTGCCCGATGATACGGTTGTCGTAACGCATAGCCTGCAGTATGTTATTGACGATATAGACTATATATATAAGGAGGGATTTTCTGACGCAGCCAAGAGCGACCGACTGGCTTATGCCACCGAAGCTGACAAGGCTGATATAATAAGAGAGTTGACTGCAAGTCTCAATCTGTGTACAGCCACAAGATTTGAAAAACTCATGGAGAAATATAAGGTGGTGGAACTGGGTAACTCAAACTCTACACTCTCATCCCTTAATGTATCCTTCTCTACAACTCCCCAACCACTATTCCATAAGAATTTCGATCTGTTGGCGCAAACGCTGGAGGATTATCAACTAAAGGGCTATAAGACCTATGTGTTGTCTGACAGCGAAAAGCAACTTGAGCGCCTGAAGGCTATTCTCGATGAAAAACGTGTGGATTTCCTGCCTGTGAAAGGAACACTTCATGAGGGATTCATAGATGAAGAGCAACAGTTGGTACTCTTTACTGATCACCAGATATTTGAGCGTTTCCATAAATACCAGCTCAAGGCGCAGACAGCCAAACGAGGTAAGGCTGCGTTGACTATGAAAGAACTGCAGGAGATGGAGCCAGGCGACTTCATCGTACACGTTGACTTTGGTATTGGTAAGTTCGGGGGGTTGGTGCGCATACCGACCGTTTCGCCTGAGGGCGTAGCTGGCTATCAGGAGGTAATACGCATAATTTATCAAAAGAATGACAAGGTTGATGTAAGCATACATTCGTTATATAAGATAAGCAAATACCGTCGTGCAGATACAGGTGAGCCTCCACGCCTGTCAACTCTGGGTACTGGTGCGTGGGAGCGCATAAAGGATAAGGCAAAGAAACGCATAAAGGATATAGCGCGCGACTTGATTAAACTATATGCCAAGCGCCGCCATGAGAAAGGGTATGCCTTCTCGCCCGATACCTTCCTGCAACACGAACTTGAGGGGTCTTTCCTTTATGAGGATACACCTGACCAGATGAAGGCTACGCAAGAGGTGAAGCATGACATGGAGGCTGCGCGCCCGATGGATCGACTCGTTTGCGGCGATGTAGGCTTTGGTAAGACGGAGGTTGCCATACGTGCTGCCTTTAAGGCTGCATGCGATTCTAAACAGGTGGCTGTACTCGTGCCCACTACGGTGTTGGCATTTCAGCACTATAAGACTTTCTGTAAGCGACTGCAGGGACTTCCTGTCAAGGTGGATTATATATCACGTGCCCGCACCACAAAACAAGTGAAGAATATAACTGAGGAACTTGCCGAGGGTAAGATTGATATACTCGTGGGTACGCATCGTATGCTCTCGAAGACAATTAAGTGGCACGATCTGGGACTGTTGATAATCGACGAGGAGCAGAAATTCGGTGTATCGACAAAGGAGAAACTGCGCCAACTGAAAACTAATGTGGATACGCTTACCATGTCGGCTACACCGATACCGCGCACGCTACAATTTTCGCTGATGGGAGCGCGTGACATGAGCATAATGCGCACGCCGCCGCCTAACCGACAGCCGATAGATACGCAGGTTACAACGTTCTCTGCTGAACTGGTGGCAGATGCCATCAATTTCGAGATGAGCCGCGATGGACAAGTATATTTCGTATGTAACCGTATATCTACGCTCGACAAAATGAAAAATATCATAGAGCGTACTGTTAAGGACTGCCGCATAGCTGTTGGTCACGGACAAATGTCGCCAGAGCAGTTAGAAAAAATCGTGATGGGCTTTATGAATCACGATTACGATGTGTTGCTCTCCACTACCATAGTGGAGAATGGAATTGACATACCTAACGCCAATACTATCATCATCAATGATGCTAACCATTTCGGACTGTCTGACCTTCATCAGATGCGTGGACGTGTAGGTCGCTCCAACCGTAAGGCATTCTGCTATCTGCTTGCACCACCTCTTACGTATCTTCCTGCTGAGAGCCGTAGAAGGCTGGAGGCTCTGGAGACGTTCTCTGACCTCGGCTCGGGGTTTTCTCTTGCAATGCAAGATCTCGATATACGAGGCGCAGGCAATCTGCTTGGTGCAGAACAATCTGGTTTTATGGAGGATTTGGGATATGAGACATATCAGAAAATTCTTTCGCAAGCGGTTAACGAACTGAAGAATGATGAGTTTCAAGATCTTTACAAGGAACAACTTGATGAGGGCGAACATCTCTCTGGCGATGATTTCGTTGACGACTGTACTGTGGAGAGCGACCTACAGATGTATTTCCCAGATACCTATGTGCCTGGTTCTTCTGAGCGTATGTCGCTTTATCGCGAACTCGACTCTATTCAGTCAGATGATGACCTTGATGCTTATCGTCGTAGGATGGAAGACCGTTTCGGTCCTGTGCCGCCAGAGGGCGAGGAACTTATGCTTGTGGTTCTGTTGCGACGACTTGGCAGGAGGCTTGGTTGTGAGAAACTCGTGCTCAAACAACACCTGATGAAAATGCAGTTCGTAAGCAACATCGATAGCGTGTTCTACCAAAGTCGGTTCTTTGATTCCATACTTAACTACGTAGGTCGCCATGCTCGTTTGTGTGACTTCAAGGAAGTAAAAGGCCAGCGCGTGCTTATGGTGAAGAGTGTTACTACTGTAAAAGAAGCTGTTGCTATACTCCGTAAGATGATGCCAGAGTGAACTTTTCACCCTCGTGTATTCTTTAGGTAAATGGTATGTAGCCTATTGTACGTTGCGCATTTACAATTAGTTGGCTGCATATCAATGAAATAGTAGGTGTTGACCTTGTTGTCAAAGACGTCTATTAAAGCCACCTTTGCCGTATCTCCCTGCAGCATATCCTTTTGCGTCTGTCTCATTCCACAATACTTCATTGTTACTAATACGCTTTTCTATAAGTGTTGCTTTGTTCGTGAATGTATCATAATACAGGATCATGACTATGTCCATGTCAAACACAGGTATTACTCTCAGCACTTCCTCTGATGACCAGAGTTGTCCTTTTTCCTCTCTATCCCAGAATTTTACTGTTCTGCTGCTTCCTGCCCCAGTAAGTACTCCGCTATGGGTAAAGACCATAAAGTTGTCACAATCATATTTTTTGTCTGAAACATATTCTAACTCATGTGTGTACTGGTTGAATATGCCGTAATATTTTTTCCGCTTCAACACTCCGTGTTTATTAGCTTCTGCGAACAGTATGCCCAAGTAGGTACTGTCGATACTTGGCATAATATAGGCAGTAGGTAAGGGCATGTCGTAAGCGGTGATTTTTTGTGCTTTGCAAGATATGGAAAAAATAGAAGAATTGTTGTAAGAGAGTAGAGTAGTGTCTTGTTTATCATTAAGTAAATAGTTATTTAGAATGTAATACCTAAATGCTTCAAATAACGAAAAAATAGACCAATGAATAAAATATCTACAGAAATATGGAAATAAAGTTTCTTATTTCCCTCTTAAAATCTTGTGAATTATCTAGTTCCCTTGTTATTTTGCGGAGAGAACAGGATTCGAACCTGCGAACCGGTTTTGCCGGTTACACGCTTTCCAGGCGTGCCTCTTCAACCACTCGAGCACCTCTC
>CAMNCV010000107.1 GCA_946534585.1 uncultured Prevotellaceae bacterium | reverse complement strand
TACGATAAAGGGATATGACACGGAGTTCCAGATGTATCACCTCGGCTTCCCAAACCAAGAAGTTGAGGAAGGCTTCATAAAATACCTCGCTCCATTCTACCTTGACAACCGTGAGGAAAGGTCTGTGTTTGACATAAGGAGCTTTACGTCAGATGTCAGGACGGGCAACCCAGAACAGTTCCTTAGTCGCCTGAAGTCACTATTTGCCAGTGCACCGTATGACAGCGTTAAGGGCGATAAGGAGAACCATTTCCAGAACATGATGTGGGTGGTGTTCAAGATGATGGGCTTCTACTCGCATACTGAGTACCACACCAGCAACGGCCGCATAGACCTGCTCCTTGAGACACCGCAATACCGCTATATCATGGAGTTTAAGCTTGACGGCGCAGCCGAGGAGGCTCTGCAACAGATAAAAGACAAGGACTACCCGTTGCAGTTCCAACAGGACGACAGACAAACATATATAATAGGAGTAAACTTCTCCAAGGAGACGCGCACCATAGACAAGTGGTTGGTGGAGTGATAGCGACCACAGATTACTCTGATTACATAGATTTCTTCTTTGACAACGGATTAAGGCGGATTAAACGGATTATCTGTGATTTCTGTGAGAAACAAGAAACAACGGATTGCTCGAATTACCGTTCTTAGAGAAACGCTAACTTTACCTCCAATAACCAAAATAACGAAGGAAACAAATCAAATAAAATGACGATGAAAACAACGGCTATTTCTATTATTATGTGTTTGTGGGTAACAAACATGAGTGCACAGGCATTGAAACAACAAGGAGTGTCAGCAGAGAGTATCACCCCTCAGGGATGGGAACACCATAAGGCTATTGGCGACCTTAATAATGACGGCATCAAAGACCTCGTTTTGCTCGTCAAACCCAACTTCAAGGATATGATGATGACACGTGACGATGGTTATGAGTATAACTTCAATCCCTATATCCTTGCCATATACTTCGGACAGAGCAATGGCATTTACAGACAATGGAGACAGTATGAT
Organism: uncultured Prevotellaceae bacterium; assembly: GCA_946534585.1. Taxonomy (GTDB): domain Bacteria; phylum Bacteroidota; class Bacteroidia; order Bacteroidales; family Bacteroidaceae; genus Prevotella. The sequence continues at coordinate 2,285 of CAMNCV010000107.1, read as the reverse complement.
ACGTTGTTTGAAGGCGACACTGAGTGGCACACCGTGGAAGTGGATGTTGAAGTCACTGAACGTGGTATCCTGAATGTCTCCACTAACTCCTTCTCCAGTGCAGGCTCCTATGGTAACAATCTTGATAAATACACCTACCGTTTCCAAAATGGTGACTTCTATATGATTGGTATGGAAACCACAGAGATGCAACGCAATACGGGTGAGATGACTACTGTAAGTGAGAATTACCTCACATGGAAACGTCAAACCATCAAGGATAACGCTTTTGAAGATGTTGTCAAGAAGGAAACGTGGAGTAAACTGACAAAGAAACCCTTAGAGAAATTAGGAGCACGTACTTTATAGTCTTGACTGAGACTATGTGGCAATGAGCTTATAAGGATATGGAGCAGTGATTTCTTTCTTGAGTGCCGAAGATGAAAAACTGGGAATTTATTTACATAACATTGTTGATACTGCTGGGGAGTACGTTAGGAGCTTATGCGGCGTCTCTCGACTGGGGCGACCAGGGCGACGGTACGTATCGTAATCCCGTGCTTAACGCTGACTATTCTGACCCCGACGTGATACGTGTGGGGGAGAAATACTATATGGTGGCGAGCGACTTCCATTTCATGGGTATGCAGATTCTGGAGAGCAGCGACATGGTGAACTGGCGCATTGTGACGCAGGTGTATAACCGCTTTGATATGCCTAAGTGGGATACCAATGAGCGTTATGCCGGAGGTTCGTGGGCTCCTTCGTTGCGTTACCATGACGGCAAATACTGGATATTCTTCTGCACACCCCACGAGGGACTCTTCATGACGCAGGCAGAGAGGCCTGAAGGACCGTGGAGCCCGCTGCACTGCCTGAAGGCTGTGGAGAAGTGGGAAGACCCATGCCCTTTCTGGGACAGCGACGGCAAGGCGTACCTCGGTCGCAGCCAGCACGGCGCCGGACCTATAATACTGCACCGCATGAGCGAGGACGGTCGTACGCTGCTCGACGACGGCGTTACGATATACACCGGACCGGTGGCTGAGGGCACCAAGTTCCTGAAGCGCGACGGATGGTATTACCTCTCCATCCCCGAGGGCGGCGTGGGCGAAGGCTGGCAGACGGTATTGCGCTCAAAAAGCATCTACGGCCCTTACGAGAAGCGCGTGGTGCTACATCAAGGCTCCACCGCTGTGAACGGGCCTCACCAGGGTGCGCTGGTGGACACTCCACAGGGCGCATGGTGGTTCTATCATTTTCAGGAAACGGAGGCACTGGGGCGCGTGGTGCACCTGCAACCCGTAGCATGGCATGACGGTTGGCCGCAGATAGGCACCGACACAGACGGCGACGGCATCGGCGAACCCGTAGCCGCCTGGAGCAATCCACTGCCACAAACACAGCCGTCGCTGCCACAGACAAGCGATGATTTCGCCGGTGCACAACTGTCGCCGCAGTGGCAGTGGAACCACAACCCAGTGGACGAGGCGTGGTCGCTGACCGAGACCCCCGGCGCGCTGACGCTCCATGCGCTGAAGACCGAAAGTTTCATCAAGGCACGAAACACCCTGACGCAAAAGGCTATGGGCTACGAGAGCGAGGCAACGGTAGAACTTGACTTCTCCCACCTTGCCGAAAGCGGCCGTGCAGGCATCGTCTGCATGGGCAAGACCAACGAACTGCTCGGTGTGAGGAAGGAAGGCGGCAGCCTGAAGCTATACCGCACCCTCGCCACCTTCAAGCAGAAAGACGGCACGCCGCCCACGGAGACCGACACCCTGATATGCTCCGTTGACGATACCAAAAGACTGTGGCTGCGCATATCCTTCGATATGCCGGCAAGGCAGTATCGTTTCCATTACAGCACCGACGGCGCGACATTCCGCCATGCCGGCAATCCTTTCTATGCCATCCGCGGTAACTGGAAGGGCATTCGCCTCGCACTATACCACTACAACACCCGTGCGGCCGAGGGGTATGTAAACATTGGAAACGTAAAATACGATATAAACAGATAAGGACTATATGACTAAGATTTTATTATTTGCTATACTTCTTTTTGTAGTCGGCTTGAACTACATTTGCGTGAAACTTACGAAAAGCAATCCCGACATTATTTCAGGATTCAAGATGAGTGATGAACCAGAGCAGAAAGCCCTTGACGAAGTTTGGCTGAATAAGATGTTCAGATATTTGACTATCGCAAACATCGTGACGCTTATAGGAGGTCTTATTGGAATAATATTCGATTTGCAGATATTATACTATGTTTCTTTAGTCCTGCCCCTTATTCTTGCTTTATT
>CAMNCV010000106.1 GCA_946534585.1 uncultured Prevotellaceae bacterium | reverse complement strand
TCGTTCCTGCGCTTCAAGACTATATCACTGAGCTATAACCTTCCGAAGAAGTTCTGTCAGAGCATAGGCCTCACATCGGCCAATGTATATCTGACCGGATATGACCTCTTCACCATATCAAACTATACAGGTATGGACCCGGAGGTGTCAGACCCATCAAAGATTACCGACATAGCCAAGGACAATGCGCAGACACCGCGCAGCCGCCGTTATTCTATGGGTATAACCGTCAACTTCTAAACTATAACTGATAACAGAGAGTATAATTATGACTACCATAAATAAATATATTAGGAAAGGTGCGGGAGCATGCCGTAAGGCTTTACTTTCTCTTTGCTTTCCGCTTTTCGCACTGGCGGCTCTGCTGACAGGTTGCAGCGACTATCTTGACATAGTCCCTGAGAATAATCTGCCGGTAAAGGAGTTCTGGAAATCAAAGTCAGATGTTGACGCCTCACTCAATGCAGGTTATTACTATCTGCGTTCATCAGTGGAGGATTACCTGTTGCCATGGGGTGAGCACCGTGCAGGTGTCATTCAGTATTCAGGTTCGTCAGCATTGCAGACATACACCGTCAAGGCTACCACAGGTGTTGCCAAGTGGGGTGTGATGTATCAGGTTATCAACCAGGCAAACCTCGTGCTTGAGCATGCAGCGCAGGCACAGTCTTCTGACCGCACATACACACAGCAGGAGCTTAACTCACACTACTGTGAGGCTTACTTCCTGCGTGCGCTGGCATATTTCTATATCGTGCGTAACTGGCGTGACGCTCCGCTCACCCTGCGCGGATATGAGTCAGACGAGACACCGCTGCTCCTGCCAAAGTCTTCTGAGGCTGCTATCATAGCACAGATTAAGAGCGACCTTAACACCGCCATAGAGCTCGGTGCCGCCAAGGATGTATGGGACACCACATGGGAGACAAAGGGTAAGGCCACATCATGGTCTATCTATGCGTTGATGGCTGATGTATGCCTGTGGAACCATGACTTTGACGAGTGTATAAAGTATTGTGACAAGATACTGAAGGACGAGACGGGCAAGGCTCCTAAGTTCATTACTACAAACACACATGCCGCATGGTTCGCCATGTTCTGTCCGGGCAACTCTGACGAGTCAATCTACGAGATACAGTGGAACGCTGACAAGCAGAGCAACAACGCTGCTCAGACTAACGGTCTCTATGACCTCTTCAACCCTGGTTCGTCAAACAACTACAGACTGTCTGCACAGGCTTCATTTGACTTCCAGCAGGATCAGAGAATGGTAGGAGAGGTGACACATGTCTATGAGGACTGGGCTAACGTACGTAACAACTACGGTAGCTACTATGAGCAGGGCACAGAGAAATATGTGTGGAAATACCTCGGCGACAATGCCTCTACCACACAGATGCGTAAGGTATATGACAATAACTTCATAATCTACCGCGTGTCTGAGGTTAAGCTGATGAAGGCGGAGGCACTTGTGATGCGCACCTGCGGTCAAAATGTAGAGGACAAGGAAGAGGCCATCAAGGAGGTTAACGACATACGCAAGAGAACAAACCTCAATACCTATGTAGTAGGTGAGGGTACAGACTTACGCGACATGCTTGAATATATACTCTATGAGAGATTCATGGAGTTCATAGGCGAGGGCAAGGCGTGGTATGACATCCTCCGCGTAGGACGCTACACAGATACTAATGGAGTGATAAACTTCAAGGACTATCTTATAGAGTTGGTACAGAAGTACAACACTAAGGCGACAGCGTCACGTATAAGGTCAGTGCTGATGAACGAGAATGCCTGGTACCTGCCGGTGCCAGACTCAGAGATGAAGGTCAACGGACTGCTTGTGCAGAACCCTTATTATTGATTTTCCTGGTTCTTAGTAATACTGAGCATTTACATTTCTTCCTTTCATATAAGAAATAAAAACACGAAAGAAAATGAGAAAACTAACAAACATAATAAAGGTGCTGCTCCTCGTTGCTCCGGCGATGGCATTGTCGGGAGGGTTCTCATCATGTTCTGACCCTAATGAGGGCGAGCTGTTCATTACCCCGTCTGACAGTCTCACTGACCTTACCGTCGTTGATGTGATGGAAAGCGAGAGGCTCAGCCATGGCAACTACTCTGAGTGGCTGCAACTGCTGAAATATACTAATTACTATAATGCATTGAAGAATGCCAATGCTTCGGCTACGGTGTTCTGTCCTACCAACGACGCCATGGCGAAGTTCCTGGCAGAAAAAGGTGTCAGCAAGGTTACCGACCTTGACATCAACTATGCCAAGGCTGTGGTGCAGACACATATCATCGCCGACATCAAGGTAACCCAGAAGGAGATTGATGACTTCGCCACAAAGAAGGACTATATCAAGACGCAGACGCTCTTTGACTCATATATCAATCTCAGCTACGGCTACCAGAAGACAGACGTGGATGATGCAGACCGCACCGATGAGGTGTATTGTGAGGACTCCATCTTCATTAACAATGATGCACGTCTCGGCAATTTCGACGCCACAACTTGTAAGAACGGCGTGTTCTATGAGATGGCTGACGTCATCACTCCTCTGGCAGAGACCATATATGAGACTCTGAAGGCAGACCCTGACTACAGCATTTTCGCTGAGGCTATGGAGACCTGCGAATATGACAGTGTGGCCAACAAGTATGTTGACACCACTTATGCCGTTGGCGGCGCGCGTGTCATCACAAAGTACCGCTATACCTGTTTCGCTGTGCCTGACGACGTGTTCCAGGCAGAGGGCATCAACAGCGTGTCATCGCTTGTGTCATACCTTCGCGCTCATTCCGTAGAGGAGGGTAGCCTGAGTGATGATGAGGTGCTGACTCACTATATGCAGTACCACTTCCTTAAGCGTGAGTACACTACAGGTGAGCTGTTTGACTTCATGGACCCGGGTAATGAGACACTCATCTATGAGGTGCGTCTCCCTGGCGACGCCATCGTTACTGATATGATAGCTGATGCTAAGATAATCAATAAGACAGTGCCGCTTTTACGTTCTGATATAGAGACCCGTAACGG
>CAMNCV010000105.1 GCA_946534585.1 uncultured Prevotellaceae bacterium | reverse complement strand
TGCCTATTCCTATGACTCTGGGGGCAACCGTGTTTCAAAACGCATAATCGTGGTTTCCAATGCCAAGGGGATGCAAGGCTTTTTCCCTGATGAGGAGGAAATGACGGATGTCAGGAGTATTCAGGAAGACGATGGCGGCATCTCCATTATCGCCACGGATGACAACAGGGTGACTGTCAGTATCAGCGAAGGGGCGTGGAATGGCAGTATGACCGTCATCATGTATGGTGCCGACGGCCGTCAGGTGCTTTCACGTCAGAGCAACGAACAGACCACACAGGTGGACATGAGCAGCCTGCCTTCTGGCGTGTATGTGCTAACCGTAAAGACAGGAAGGAGGATGAAGACATGGCGCATGACAATACAATGAAATCTTTGTTTATCCTTGTCGTATTCTGCATTTCCTGCATAGGCATGAAGGCACAGCCTGCCGTGGGCAGCGTCAAGGGCGCACTGACGGTCAACGACATGGGCGCGGCGGTTTACAGCATGACGTTCGACGCTCCCAACGGCGGCAGGATGACACCCACTGTAGGCCTCGCCTACAACTCGCAGTCCTCCGGCTACGGTCTGGCAGGCTACGGCATCGACGTTACGGGCATCTCGGTCATCACCAGCGGCGGCAGGGATATGTTCCACAACGGCAGGGTACGCGGAGCCAAATATGACAGCGACTGCAACCTCTACCTTGACGGCAAGCGCCTCGTCTTGCAGGAAGGCGAGGACGGCATGGACGGTGCGGTGTATTCACCCGAGGGCGATCCATATACTAAGGTGACGCTGCATTATGGTGTGGAGAATTGCGGGGCTTCATATTTCAGTGTCAGGACAAATGACGGTACAACTTATACCTACGGACAGACAGGAAACTCGAAGCTGCGCACGAGAGTTGGTAGCAACGACCGCGTGGCGGCATGGTATATATGCGAAGCAAGAAACAAATACGGGGAAAGTATTCAGTACAAATATACCGGTAGCCTGCGTCTTGTGCCGTCAGAAATCACCTACGGTGGCACAGACAGAGGCATCAGAGCGAAGATAGAGTTCACGTATAAAGCGATGGCAAGTGGCAACGAACGTCCTTTCCATATAGGAAACTGGAGCGGAACGAACGATACATTGCTCTCCTCCGTCACCACGAGCATCAAGGAACAGACCTACCGCAGGTATGACTTCACGTACGACGAGACTGCAAGCGACAGGTTCTCGCGCCTTACCACTATAACGGAGAGCAACGGTGCAGGTGAGAGTCTGAATCCTACTGTACTGACGTGGAATGTCACGACGGAAACCGAGGACATCGTACATACGCTCAAAAGCATCAGCACATCGAGTAGAACAAATAACGAGACTGGCGAGAGCAGCTACCTGTGCGTCGACTTGAACGGAGATGCCGTCGGTGACATCATCAGGCTTTGTTCCGGCAAGATAAATTCGGTGTTGCGTACCTGTATGTATGTCAGCAATAGCGTAACCCTGCCTGACGGGACGACGAAATATGGAAGTCCCATACAGTATTTCCTGCCAGGCGGCTATGAATGGAATGATGCCAAATGCGTCTTGGGGGCAATGAACGTAATGGACCACGATGGTGACGGGCTGAACGACCTTCTTCTGCCCAGCGTGCAGGACGGTCTGATTCTGAGATTGTCTATTATCTATGGTGAGAACATAAGCAACGGCAGGAATTATCACAGCACACTGGAGATACCCTTGTCAACCTATGGGGACACACCGCTTTTCGCTACCCTTGACATGAACGGAGACGGACGAGACAATATCTTCTACCTGGAGAAATCACCAAGGAACGGACGGTACAAGGCCTCTTGCCTTGATTATGACAAGGTGTACGGTCCTTTCATATCCGAAGCCTCCGGAACGGTGGATTGCAGGCATGACTTTTCATTCACCTTAAGTTCAAATCCAGCAAGGATGTTCACTGGAGACTATAACGGAGACGGACTGACAGACCTGATTGTTGTATGCGAAAACGGATACAAGATACTCTTCAACAATGGATATACAGAGGAATTCGGATTAGAAGGAGTATTCTCTGATTTGAACAGCTACGCCTCTACATACTCAAACAGTCCTTTCTATACTGGAATCAAAAACTGCTGGCGCATGGAGCAGGGCGACTTCGACGGCGACGGACTCGTGGACTTCTTCTGCTACGACAAGGATTCCTGTCAATTCCATATTGTATATAATAATGGCGACGGTACTTTCCGCAAACAGACCTTTGCAGATAACTGGGGAGTATATGATGACTCTGATACAAAAAATGATAATAACAGATTTTCTGTCATAGTGACGGATTTTGACAACGACGGAAAATCAGACGTGGTTATGACGAAGGCTATGTATGATTTCCATCACGGTGCCATCTGGGAAAAATCATATTACAGATACAACAAGACCCTTATCCGTTGGCTACACTCTACTGGCAATGGCCTTGAGCTTACCCGAACATTCGAATTCAACGGAGAGAAGGAGTCCTACGAGGGCAAGATTTTTACCGGAGACTTTGACGGAGACGGCAGGCTGGAAACAGCCAATGTCGGTCCACGCTTGGACCAAGACAGGACGCCTGCAACAAGCAATGCCTTCCACATATACAAGAACGGCAGTGCCGACGCAGCCAAAGGACGTCTGTCTTGTATTCGCGACGGCTTTGGCAATACTGACTCTATATTCTACAAGTATTATTCACGTCCGTACTATTACGAAAAAACGAGAGTTAAGTATCCGGTAAACGAATATTTTCTGCCTTTGCCATTGGTTTCCTCAATCACGTCTAAAGAAAGAAACGAGAAATACGACTATGGCAACTTGCTGTTGCACGTCGGTGGCAGGGGAGTGCTGGGCTTTTCCAATACAAGTAAGTTTGACAAGGTTTTCAATATATTGGAGAGCACATATATTACACAGTGGGATGAAAAACGCTGGATACCATCCAAGACGGAGAGGAGTCTGTGGTACGGAGACTTGAGAAAGACCCAGCTGATGTCCATGGAATACAAGACATACAATGTAGGAAACGACAACTGGACCACACAATTGTCAAAGAAAACGCATACGGATTTAGACGGGAATATCGTTAAAGGCAGCTACTCGTTTGATGCTCAGAAAGGTATCATGATATCTGCAATGGATTCCTATGACGAAACGGGACTGACGTATAAAAGCGTAAATGATGCGGAACATGTAAGCACCATGTCTGGCTGGCTGCCGCTAACCAGAATGGAAGAACAGAAGAATGCAGAATCCGGCAGTTCGTTCATAAATGTAACGAAATACGGGTACGATGAATTCGGCAATATCCTGTCAGTAACACCATTTTCAAACACGAAAACAGGCGTACAAACCACCTGTCGCACCTACGACCGCTGGGGCAACGTGACAAGCGAGACATTCCACGGCAACGACGAGAGTACAGGCTATAAGTATTACGAATACGACCGTACGGGACGCTTCCTCGTGAAGACATATACCGTGCCGGAGTCCACCACTACTACATACACCTACGACGTGTTCGGCAACGTGCTCACAGAGACGGACGAGACGAACGCAGAAAATCCACTTACAACGGTACATACGTATGACTCATGGGGCAGGCGTAAACATACCGTCTATCCGGACGGCACGGAAACATTCTATTACACGGAATGGGAGGATGATAGTAATACAGGCGGCTGGTTCTCGGAGGAAAGACATACCGGTGCTCCATGGACAAGAGTGACATATGACAGTCACGGACGTGAAATAGCAACCACCACTGTCGGACCTAACTATATCAATGTTGAAAAGAACACGGAGTATAATGAGAAAGGACAGGTAAGCAAGATAACAAATATATACGGCAAACGCACCACGACAGAAACATTTACTTATGATGCGCGAGGTCGTGTGCTTACTGACACACACAGCAGCGGAGCAAGTACTACGTATGAATACGGCAGGAACACCGTCAGCGTGACGGATGCCGCAGGACGCACCACCACAAAGAGCTACGACCCTTGGGGCAATGTGAAGTCTGTCACTGACAATGAGGGCAATATTGTGGAATACCAATACGGCAGCCACGGCAACCCTGTAAACGTCACTACGGGAGATGTCACTGTCACGATTGAGTATGACGAACTCGGCAGACGGACCAAGCTCGTTGATCCTGACGCGGGAACCGTCACCACCACCTACGGCAGGAACGGACAGGTGAGCAGCGAGACCGACGGCAGGGGTGTGAAGACCACTTATACCTATGATGCTCTCGGCAGGGTGACGCAGAGGAAGAGAGAGGACACCACGAACAAATGGGTGGACCCGAGCATTACGTCCTACACCTATGGTACGAGCGGCAACAGCAAGGGACGTATCGTGAAGAAGGATTGTGACGGCAAGGCCGTTTCCTATGAGTATGACATGTACGGCAGGGTGACACGTGAGTCGCGCGGTATGGCTTATAATCACGACTACACCTAT
>CAMNCV010000104.1 GCA_946534585.1 uncultured Prevotellaceae bacterium | reverse complement strand
CTTTATAAATGACGAAGTCCCGCCGTGGTACGCATTGTTAGGAGGCGTGGCGGGAACTGTTGCTGCAAAGGTACGGCTTTTTCTTGGAATAAGCAAACTTTTTTGAAGAAAAAGAATAAAGTGAGCCTAAGAAATCGTCATTTTACCTCAAAGTGCCACCTTAACCATTCTTTTCCCTGACTTCTCGAATCAATTTGCATCAAAGATTACCTGTCTGACGACACATAAATATTGGTACGATTGACAATCAAAATTCCGTGTCCTAAGTTGACTTTGAATTATTATCCATCGTTGAATCCCAAATACTTAGAGAATCCGAGATACAATGACGGTACAACTGACCCCATTTTGATGCATTTTCTTTTCTCTTTTGACTGGCAAAATTCCTTTGTCTTTGCTCACCAAAGTTGCCAAAAGCACAAAATGGCTAAAATTCATCTGTTAAATAATCTTAATGATTATATGGCAGTTAGATGTAAAACAGCCCTTGAAATGTAATAGCATAGGTATTACGGTGTAATCGGGGGCTGATTACACCATAATCAGGTAACTATTACGCTGTAATCAGGTGCATATCAGAATGCTGTCTGGCTGCGGATTTATGGTATGTTAGAAGTTATGGGTCAAATAAATGGCAACATATATATAGGTATGCAATGTGTGGTGCCATCCTTCTGGTAGTCCTTGGTATAAACCAATATGCTTTCATTCACACGGGAAGAGTATTTCTCGCAGAAGGCGTCAAGAGACTTGTGGGTCTTGTAGCCAGAAGACTTGACCTCTAATGGAATGAGCTTGTTTTTGCGTGAGAGTAGAAAATCAATTTCATAATTATTGCGCGTACTGCCTGGGAAGGTGTAGTAAAACAGCTCATTGCCCGACGTGCGAAGTATCTGGGCCACCATGTTCTCATAGATATATCCAAGGTTTGTATCCAACTTGTCGGAAAGGAGTTTCTGATATACTATGTTTTCCGTGAAATCCTTATCCCAAAAGGCAAGAGTGACAAACAGTCCTGTATCCGCAAGATACATCTTGTATCGCCTAAAGTCTGCTGACAGATGCATACCTACGTTTGGGTCGTTGGAGTGATAAGCTATGTTGGCAATCATGCTTTCACGCATCTCATCCAGCAGTTCCTGCCTTTTCTCAGTTGTAGTATTTCCTGTGACGGTTGTCATCTGGTAGCGGTTGGCATTCTTGTGCAGTTCTGATGGTATGGCCCACAGGACGGAACGCAGTTTGCCGGTCCTGTCAATCTTTTGCAAGTCATCAGCATAGAGTTGGAGTATTCGTCTCTTGACCTCATCCACTTTCTGTAAGTTGTTGGTGGCAAGATATTCATTGACAGCCTGAGGCATACCACCAACAAGCATATACAGGCGGAAGTCGCGCATCAAGTGACGGTGCGTGCTGTCACCGAATGGTTCATGCGTTTCACTCATTTGCCGCAACAGGTTGGCAGTGACTTGGTCTCCCAGTGCCCAACGAAACTCCTCGTAGTCCATCGGGAACATCTGTATGCGGTCTTCCTCACTTGGTATGACAATATCTTGCACATTCTGGCGAATACTAATGAGAGAGCCTGTCTCTATATAGTCGTATCTGCCATCCTTAACAAGATACTTTATTGCTTGACGTGCAAGTGGTTGTCTTTGTACCTCGTCAAAGATAATGACAGACTTACGCTTCTCCAAACTTACACCCGTTATGAATTGAAGGCGCATAAAGAAGTAATCGAGATTGGAGATGTGATTTTCGATTAAATCATTTATCTCTGGACTGACGTTGGCAAAATCAATCAGAATGTATGACTTATACTCTGTTTTGGCGAACTGCTCCACTAACGTGGATTTTCCAATTCGTCTTGCTCCTTCAACCAGAAGAGCCGTCTTACCCTCTGAATTTTGTTTCCATCGCAACAGTTTGTCGTATGCCTTTCGCTTGAATATCAGTTCGTTCATCTATGAATATGTTTATATAATCTGTTGCAAAGGTAATAAAATAATTCCATATCTGCAAGTAAAAATGTTACTGAGCGTAAAATTTATTTGCGTAGAATTACTACTGAGCGTAAAATTTATTTGTGTAAAATTACTACTGAGCGTAAAATTTATATGGGCAGAATTACTACTGAGCGTAAAATTTGGGTACTGATAGTGGGAAAGCAATTACTGCCAATTACGCTAATTCGTTCCCATTACATGTTAAAGGTGGGTTCTAGTGATTACCACCGTAATGATGTGGATACCTTGAAAGCTTTTTTTTGCGAACAAAGGTCATTATCTTCTGATATAGGCATCTTTTAGACAAATTTTACTTAAATTACGTGCGAAACGCCAGATAGATGTTTTTATTCTCGATAAAAATGAGTACCTTTGCAAGGTAATTAGTAAAAAATGACATGAGTAAACGGGAATATATACAGGCTAACAAGGAATGGCTTGAGGCAAAGTCGAAAGAGGAGGGCGTTAAGGCTCTCCCGAAGGGCGTCTATTACAAGGTGCTGGCAGAGGGCAATGCCGATAGTCCGCAGCCTGCACTGAGAAGCATCATCACTGCCCATTATACAGGAAAGACCATAAACGGAAAAGTGTTTGACAGCAGCAGGGGCGGTGTGCCTCTGGCGTGTAGGCTGTGCGACTTGATAGAGGGATGGGTGATAGCCATGCAACAGATGCATATAGGCGACAAATGGGAAATATATATTCCTGCCGAGATGGGGTATGGGAAATTCTCTCAGCCTGGCATACCTGGTGGCTCAACACTGATATTTGAAATAGAGTTGTTAGGTATAGCATAAAATTGCACGATAGCACATGGAGGTTGATAACCTGCAGACATTCACCGATCGTAGTCAACTGAGGGAGTGGCTTGAGCGGAACCATCTTTCCGAAAGATGTTGCTGGGTAGCCTGCAACAGGTCGAAGATGGCAAAGACAGACACTCTGCCTTACCTTGTAATTGTTGAAGAAGCACTCTGCTTTGGGTGGATTGACTCCACGCTGAAGAAACTCCCTGACGGAAGGTTGGCCCAGCGGTTGTCACCTCGACGGAAGGGAAGCCATTGGACGGAACTCAACCGTCAAAGGCGCCTCGACTTGGAGCGTCGTGGATTGATGACTGAATACGGGCAAAAGGCTTTAAAAGAAGAAGTATAAAGATGAATATGACAATACAGCAAATCATACTCATATATCTCATAGTCATAGGTGCTTGGCTGGGCATGAAGGTGTGGCACCACAAGACGATACATAAGAAATTCAAGTATGGCATTCCGTTGATATTGGTGGCCCAGATTGTAATCATTCTGTTGACCTCATGCAAAACCAAGCAGACTGTAAAACTATCAGCCCCCATTCAGGGACACCAGTACGAACAAGAGCATTCACCCAATGTTTTCCTTGTGATGTACGATGAGAAGGTGGGCAAAGCACCCTTGCAGAAGGCAATCAAAGCGTATGGATGTGAAGTTATCTATGACTATAACCTCATCAATGGAATGGCTTTGAAAAAACCTGATGGCAAGACTCTTGAAGAGACAATGCAATATTTCAAGGGAGTAAAGGGAGTCCTGACGGTCGAATACGACCACATCATAAGACTTACAGACCCCATAAAACCAAGATTAGAGACGAAATGAAGCTGACATACATATTTCATAGCGGTTTCGTTCTTGAAACAGAACAATCCATCCTGATATTCGATTTCTGGATGGATCCAGCTCATGTCATGGAATCTGTCCTTCAAAGCAAAAAGCCTGTCTATGTACTATCAAGCCATTTCCACAAAGACCATTTCACAAGGGAAATCTTCGAGTGGAAGAAGCGTAAGCCGGATGTAACATATATTCTGAGCAAGGATATACTCAGACACAGGAGAGCCAGCAAGGATGAAGCCGACGCATGGTTAGCCAAAGGCGCATCATGGGCAGACGAAAGAATTTCCGTCAGGGCATTGGGCAGTACGGACAGCGGCGTATCATGGATAGTCGAGACCGAGGGGAAGCGAATCTTTCATGCTGGCGACCTGTGCAACTGGTATGCGCGGTTCCTGCCTGATGCTGTGCCAGGTCAAACCATCTATAGCGAAGAGTTTGAGGAAGACATTGACCCGATAGCCCACGAAAAGCAATACTTGGGCGAACTGAAGGACATCCGAAAGGTGGCAGATGCCTTTGACCTTGTGATGTTCCCCGTAGATGGACGCATCGGCAACGGCTATACCCTTGGTGGTCGTCAGTTCATCGAGCGTTTCAAAGTGGGCATGTTTGTACCTATGCATTTCGTAGCAAGTGGATTCGAATCTGCTTGGCGTATGAAGGAGTTTACAGATGAAAAGAACATTTCCTTCTGGGAAATAGCCAAGGAGGGAGAATCTATTGATATATGAACATTGAAGACTATCGTGGGTTTTGCCTATCATTAGGCGAAGACGTGGAAGAGGAACTGCCTTTCACAGCTTTTCATTATGCCAGTGGCGTGTTGGTGTTTTTACCTGTGCAGTCTTATTCTCGTCATCTAAAGAATACATAGTACCGTCCACTATACAATCCCAATCTTTGCCAAATGATAAAACGGGTAACACTGCACACATGACTGATATAACAGTTTTTAAACAATATAATTTCATTCTGTATTGAATTATAAAAGGTGTACTCGCAAATAATTGCGGCACACCTTTTCGTTTTAGACAATAATTACTTTACAATAACCTTTCGGCCTCCAACAATGTTAATTCCACTGCGAGGCGTAGATAAGCGTTCGCCTTTAAGGTTGTAGATATTCTCTCCCTTTATGTCCTGATTGACATTGTGAATACCGGTTGTTACCTTATCGGTAAAGTAACCAGGTGCATCCTTACCGCCGTCTATACGGGCATACTCTGCATCAGTGTGGTCGGCATCATATACCGTGCCGTTTCCGCCTTTCAACTTGATGCATTCATGGAACATCTCCGCGCCGTTTTCAACACTGTTGGTATTCCATTTGTCACTAACATAAATTGTTTCAAGCCAGTCGTCCCAGCAGAACATATCCGCCATGTTTTCAACATTAGATGTGTTGAAACTGCTTAGGTCAAGACTTCTCAAAATTGTCCATCCGAACATTCCATACATATTGGTTACCTTATCGGTAACAAAACCACTTACATCAAGGCTTTCCAGTGAGTAACACTCAGCAAACATACCTTGCATGTCAGTTACGTTTTCTGTATTAAACTTGCTGACATTAACATTTTTCAAACTGTTACAGGCACAGAACATATATTCCATATTAGTGACATTTTTTGTATCAAAGCCATCAGTGTCAAGGGTTTCCAATTTTCGACAGCCCCAGAACATATTTTCCATGTCTGTAACATTAGCCGTATTGAAATTGCTAACATCCAAGTTTTCTAACATTTCACAGCCATTGAACATCCATCCCATATCGGTCACTTTTCTCGTATCAAAGTGGCTCACATCAAGCGTGGTAAGCGACTTGCACCACCAGAACATACTGGTCATGCGTGTTACGTTCTCCGTATTGAAGTGGCTGACATCAAGAGCGGTAAGCAACGAGTCGGCACAGAACATCCATCCCATATCGGTCACTTTTCTCGTATCAAAGTGGCTCACATCAAGGCTAGTCAGTGAAGAACAATTGCGAAACATATAGTACATACTCGTGGCGTTCTTCGTGTCAAAGTGGCTCACATCAAGGCTCTGCAGGGCTATACATTCGTTGAACATCCGACTCATGTCAGTGACCTCGCTGGTATTCAGATTCTCAATACCGGAGATTGACGTGAGATGTTTACACTGATTGAACCAAAACGCTGTACTCGTAGGCCGATAGTCGGCAAACGATGCATCTATGACTGCTGTCGTAGCAGTCCCATAGGCGTTGGACTCTACATAATATTTATTTATATCTACCACTCCCGTGCGGTTGAATTTTTGATTGTCATAATAGAAGGTCACAGTTTTGCCGTCATCGCTCAATGCGGCATAAGCCTGTGGAGCATTCTTGTCGGTGAAATAGCCCGGTGCATCGGTGCCACCATCTATGCGAGCGTATTCAGCGCCAGTATGTTCTTCGTCATAGACAGTGCCGCTGCCACCAACGAGATTCTGACATCCGTAGAACATCCAATTGCCGCCACCATCCTGCAAGGAGGGCAGGCTCCAAGAGTTCTCAGAATATATAGTCTTAAGGGCCGAGCAGTAATAGAACATGCCAGAAACAGTTACTGCGGCATCAGTATTGAAAGAAGAAACATCAAGCGAAGTCAACTGCGAGCAATAACCGAACATTAAACCCATATTTTCTACCTTAGCCGTATTGAAACTGCTCACGTTAAGTGAAGTAAGACGATAGTCATTATAGAACATATAATACATGTCGGTTACATTCTTCGTATAGAAAGTACTTAGGTCAAGCGAAGTCAGCTGTTGACAGTTGCGGAACATCTCAGACATACTTGTTACCTCACTGGTATTCAGATATTCCAAACCTGTAATCGTGGTAAGTTTGGATGCGCCCTTAAACCAGAGAGCACATGATGTAGGACGTGCATCTGCGAATGACTCTTCGAATAACACATTGGTTACATATGGAATCCTACTTAACCAGCCAGGCTCTGAGCCAGTATTCTCGGCATCCCAAACTGTTGTAGAACCTAACGGCAGTATGCCCTTTTTAAATGTGAGAGAAGATGCATCACGATCATATTCGGCAATATAGTGCTGCTTTGCCTCTTGAATATAGATCAGGTCAAGCATCTTATGTCTCATTTCGTCATCACCACTGTCCTTGATATACAGCGTGGTCTCTTTGGTCAGCGTGATTTCTTCTGAAAGCGCATCAAAAAGGTAGCCGGTAGAGGCAAGTTCCCACACCGTTGCGTTGTCGGCCGTGATGGTGGCAGTATAGCCCGCTGTTCCCCATACTTGGCCATAGATGACGTATTTTCCAGCGGGCAGTGTGGTCAGTACTACAGGCTCGTCACCGTCTATGACACCGCCTTTGCCGTCAGAGCAGCGGATGTCGGCATTGTTGGTGGATAGAGATGTAAAGCCATCCATCTGCTCGGCTTCCTTGTAGAACACCACATCAGAGGCCACGCCATCGGTGTATTCAACCGTCTCGATGGTGTTCTCTTCACTCAGCGTAATGGTCTTGCCGAAATAAGGATTAGTGGCGCTCTGATTTTTCAGATAGAGGGTGGTGCCGTCAAGCATATACTTCGGATAGTTGTAGGTCACGGCATCCCCCTCAATGCCTTTGCCTTCGACAAGAACCTTCTCTTTGTCACCATAGATAGCCTTCACGGTGTAGTTGCATTGCTGAGCCTCACGATAGACAAGGGTAATCACGTTTTGCGAAGCATCGGCAACCAGCGTGATAGTGTTGTTGCCTTCTTTGTAGAGATATTTCTTGTCATTATAATAAATAGGTGTCATCTGTTCAGCCGTAGCAGTAGCCTCATTGCCTACGATAAAGGGGGTAACGACGTCTGGTTTAATCTCATAGCCTCCTTCATTGCGATATTTAATTGTGTAAGATGACATCTCCCCTGAGGGCACATCGCTCTCCTCTAATGCACGCACTACAATATTGTCAATGGCGAAGTTGGCATAATAGCGCTTGGTGGTAAACACGATGTTGCCCAGGCCGCCAGTCTCGCTGCTACCTTCTATTAAAGTACGCTCCAAGACAGTTTCCCCAGTGGCGTTGTTGGTGATTGTCAGGTAGGTCAGATTGCCTGAGCGCGCTATGACATAGTGGCACCACGTGAGACTGGCGATACCCATACCGCCAGTTTCAGGCAGCGTTACCTGGAGATCGGTACCATTGACATTCCAAGTGCTGACATACTTCTCAGGTGCTGACAGAGAGAAAATATCTTTTTCATTGTTGGCATCTTTTATCTGTAGCGACACGGGCGACTGGCTGCTTCTGTTGTTGTTGCTGTTACATAGTTTCATATCAAACTCCAACGTAAAATCGTCACCAGCAGCGGCCTTGCCAGAAAGAATTGTTCCAGTCACCACACAGCCATTATTGTTGCGCTGTGACTGGTTAACAGAGAGAAAATAGTTATTATCCAATCCTCTTCCTGGCAAAAGTTCGGCCTCATTGTAAATAATAGGTGTGAAGCGGGGGTTGTCACCTTGCACACTCGAAGTCCAACCTTCTGTGGTACTCTCGGCACTGTAATTTTCTGTAAGCGGTACCACTTCGGCTCGCACTGTTGTTGTCAGCATCGCCATCAACAGCATCATGCATAATTGCATTAAAGTAGATTGTTTTTTCATTGTCACTTGGCTTTTAGTTTTTAAGAATAAGAAAAGGCGTAAACCATCCGATTGCTTATCCTCGATTCTAGGTTACCGCCAAGTGACCATACAACATAAACAAGCAAGAACAGTTCACGCCTCGTCGGCGTGAACATTCTGAACTGCTTGCTCTCATGTTGTTGAATATTTTGGCGGTATTCTGAATCGAGAGAGTCAAGAGCAGAACGCTCAATATCTAAAAAGACTACGGATGGGACAACGCGCTCATTCTCTTTTTTTAAAAGATAGTTTCTAATTGTCCCTTGGATAGGCCGCACCTGGTGCGGCATGCTATCTCTCAGATGTTCCGTTATCTCATATTGTCGCTACTAATTAAAATTAAACTTCATTTTTTATTGTCGCTGCAAATTTAATGCTTTTTTCTAATACAAACAAGAAAAACATTCGAAAAGTTTGATAGTTGGTATTAAATTTGTATTTTTGCAACATCATAAAGCGACGAAAAGAAAGTGATGCAGATAGAAATAGACAATGGCAGCGGGTTCTGCTTCGGAGTGACCACTGCCATCAAGAAGGCCGAAGAGGAACTGGCAGGGGGCACACGCTCTACTGCCTCGGCGATATAGTCCACAATGGCATGGAGTGTGAACGGCTGCGACAGATGGGAAATATATATTCCTGCCGAGATGGGGTACGGGAAATTCTCTCAGCCTGGCATACCTGGTGGCTCAACACTTATCTTTGAAGTAGAACTGGTGGGCATTGCGTAATATCAGAGTTACTTTTGCATTAGGTTTTAACCATTAAAAGGGTTGGTATTCCTTTTAGGTGGGTTCTATTAATTCGCTTTGTTATATTTTCGAATTTGTTTCGAGGGCAGAGTGTCAGTTGTTGAGGGAGCATAGCGGGCTATGTGACCGAAAGAACTGATAGTATGCACCGAAAGAAAACGAAAAGATGACAAAACGTCAACCCACGTTTAAAGTTAAAATTTACGGTGGGAATTAATAGAACCCACCTTTAATGAACAACTGTTTGTTACGGATGAAAAAAATATCTTTATTAGCTCTGCTGGCTACTGCGATGACAATGCAGGCGGCAGATACGGATACGCTGAAAAGCGTAGAATTACAGGATGTGCAGGTTGTGTCAACACGTGCCTCAAAGAAAACGCCTGTGGCTTACACCGATATGAACAAGGCACAGCTAAAAGCAGTTAACTTCGGTCAGGACGTACCTTACCTGTTGTCGCTGACACCTTCGGTAACCATGACCTCTGATGCAGGTAATGGCATAGGCTATACCTCGCTGCGTGTGCGTGGTACTGATCCAAGCCGCATCAACATCACAGCCAACGGTATTCCGATGAACGATGCCGAGAGTGCACAGCTCTTCTGGGTGAACATGGGTGACTTCGCCTCCAGCGTACAGTCAATGCAGATACAGCGTGGCGTGGGTACGTCAACGAACGGTGCCGGCGCTTTTGGTGCTACTATCAATATGCTGACAGAGAACATCGGCGTCAAACCATTCGTAGGCATAGACCTGAGTGGCGGCTCCTATTACAGTCATAAGGAGACACTGCGTTTTGGTACGGGTTTGTTAGGCGGTCACTGGGGCATACAAGGCAGGTTGTCAAACATTGGTTCGAAGGGCTATATAGACCGTGCCTCGACGAAGCTGAACTCTTATTTCTTGCAGGCAGGCTACTTCGCCGACAATACGGTCGTGAAATTCATTACATGGAATGGTGAGGAGAAAACTTACCATGCATGGAACTATACGTCGAAATATGAGCAGAGCCTCTTCGGACGTACCTACAACTCGTGTGGCGAATACTATGACGAGAATGGTAACGTACGCTATTACGATGACCAGACTGACAACTACCACCAGCAGAACTACCAGTTGCTGTGGAACCAGCGTTTTACCGATATGCTGAACCTGAACGTGGGATTGCACTATACGAAGGGGGAAGGCTATTACCAACAGTATAACTATCAGGCTTCATGGGCATCGTACGGACTGAGCACCGACCCTGATTATTGTAACGACCTGGCAGACCAGCAGAAGATGGACAACGACTTCTTCGGGACGGTTGCCTCGCTGACCTATGACAACAAGCACGACCTGCAGGCTATCGTCGGTGGAGGATGGAACTGCTATCTGGGTGACCAGTTCGGACGCATCGTATGGACGAAGCCGGGGGCTGCCACTACGGTTCCGGAGGCAGCCATGCGCCCTGACTTTGAGTATTACCATAACCACAGCCGCAAGACTGACTTTAATGTCTATGGTAAGGTGTCTTACGAATTTTTGAGAGGACTGTCGGCATTCGTTGATATGCAATATCGTCATGTGGGCTATAAATTGCAGGACCCCACCGTAGGCTATGGCTATAATACTGACGGGAGGTATGTCATTGACAATAAATATGATTTCTTTAACCCGAAGTTCGGACTGAACTATGACATCAACCGCAACCATAAGATGTTCCTGTCGTATGGCATAGGCCATAAGGAGCCTGTGCGCAATAACTTCATGCAGCAGATAGCCAATCCTGGTGATGAGAATGCCGTTGCCAAGGCAGAGCGACTGGGCGACTTGGAACTGGGATATAAGTACCAGAGCGAACGTTTCACTGCCGGTGCCACGTTCTACTGGATGGACTACAAGGACCAGCTGGTGCTGACAGGTGAACTCAATGCCATCGGTGAACCGCTGACAAAGAACCTGGACAAGAGCTATCGCGTGGGCATGGAACTGGAGGCTGCATGGAAACCAGTGGACTGGTTCCGTTGGGATGCCAATGCCACGTTGTCGAGAAACCGGGTGAAGGACATCAAGGTGACACTTGACGACCAGATGACGAAGGTGTCGTTGGGCGACCAGCCTTTGGCCTTCTCGCCAAGCTTTATCTTTAACAACGTCCTTACGTTTACCTATAAAGGACTGAAGGGTAGCATACAGAGTCAGTATGTTAGTGACCAGTATCTTACAAATACAGGCTTCGCAGAGATAGAAGGCATAGACGACAGCGGCAATAAGACCTGGGACACGATGTTGCTGAAGAGGCACTTCACAACGAATATCGACCTGTCATATACCTTCACCCTGCCTAAGACAGGTATGAAGGAGGCTACGGTGGGGCTGATGCTCTATAATATCTTCTCTGCCAAGTATGACAACAACGGATGGGCAGCGCCAGCCTACAAGCAGGAAGACGGCAGGGTGGTGGCTTACAATGGACAAGGTAGCAGTGGCTTCTATCGAGATATGTATGCTGTAGGTTTCGCCCCTTCAGCTCCCTTCAACATGATGGCGCATCTGTCGGTAAATTTCTGATTTATGACTTTCGACTGGTTAGACATATTGACGACTGTTCTCGGGCTCATATATATATGGCTTGAGTATCGTGCAAGTATATGGCTGTGGCTGGTGGGTATCGTGATGCCGGCACTCGACATCTGGCTCTATTACACACACGGACTGTATGGCGATGCGGGTATGGCATGCTATTATACTCTGGCTGCCATCTACGGTTTCCTGTTCTGGAAATACAAGAAGACAAGGAAAGACCATCGGGAGATTCCCATCATCCACATGCCTGGCAGATATTATATGCCCGCCATCGTAGGTTTCTTTTTGGCATGGGGCGTCACATACTATGTGCTCATCACGTGGACTAACTCCACCGTGCCCTTGCTGGATGCCTTTACCAATGCGCTGTCATTCGTGGGACTGTGGGCACTGGCACGCAAATTCGTAGAGCAGTGGCTGTTCTGGATTGTCGTTGATGTGGTGTGTGCATATCTTTATATTAACAAAGGCATACCTTTTAAGGCAGGACTCTACGCACTCTATGTCATCATTGCCATTGCAGGCTACTTTAAGTGGAAGAAGATGGCTAAACATATCGAGATATGAAAGCATTTGATGTTGTTATCCTGGCTAATGGCGCGTTCCCGACGCATGCCGTACCTCTCAAGGTGCTGAATGAGGCAGAGAGGGTAGTGTGTTGTGACGGAGCTGTCAAAGCTTTTCCCAATGCAGACATAGTGATAGGCGACGGCGACTCGGTGCCTGCTGAGTTTCGTGACCGTTTGATACAGGTGGACGAACAGGAAGATAATGACCTGACAAAGGCAACACGCTATTGCAAGGCACAGGGGTGGCAAAACATTGCATACGTAGGTTGCACAGGGAAGCGTGAAGACCATACATTGGGTAATATCTCGCTTCTGATGCGCTATTACCGTGAGATGAATATCAACGGCACGATGTTCACTGATTCGGGATATTTCACTCCTGCACAGGGAGAACAAACATTTGACTCAATGCCCGGACAGCAGGTCAGCATATTTAACTTCGGATGTAAAACTATCACGTCAGAAGGATTGAAATGGAACTCCTATGCATATCAAGAACTATGGCAGGGAACACTCAACGAATCGCTGGCAGATCATTTCACCATGCGTACAGACGGCTTTTACATGATATTCAGAACTTATTCAAATAATTAGTACACCTACATAAAATTTCCCAATCCTCGACTTTGCTGTTGTAATCCCCTTACCTCTTTAGCTCATTAACTTACGAAACTTTAGTAACAGATGACTACTCTTACAGCAACCTCAGCACCATAGGCTTCGCCATCGGTTTCGTACTGATGATGGTACTCGACGTAGTGATGGGATGATACTTGATACAAGTGACCACTGATTACTCTTTTGTTAGTTTAGTCTGAATGTTACCGGCAGCGTATATCGCACCTTCACCGCCTTGCCTTGCTGCATACCGGGATTCCAGCGCGGCATGGACTTGACAACCCTCACTGCCTCAGCGTCAAGGGAAGGCTCTACGCTCTTCGCCACCTTTATATCGCTCAGTCTGCCTTTCATATCCACTATAAACTGAAGTATCACCCTGCCTTCTAATAGGTTCTTCTTGGCATCGGCAGGATACCTTATGTTTCTAGCCAGATAGTCCATCATGGCTTTCATACCTCCGGGGAATGAAGGCATCTGCTCCACCACGTCGAAAACTTTCTTCGGATTTGGGCGTATAGACTCCGTGGCTATCACTTCCTTGGCTTTCAATACTTCACACTCCGCATCATCCCATTCTCTGAGGTTTTCCTCCGTATCTTCTTTCTCCTCAGACAAGGTGCTTTCTTTTACCATCCACTCGCCGTTCTCCTGCACCATGCCTTTGGTGTATTCTCCCATGAAGTAGATGGTATTGGTATCATCACACACTATCATATAGATAAAAGGATGGTTCGCATTGAAAATGGCGACATAATGAGGTTGAGCCCAGGCACCTATGGAGATAGCTTCCGTCAGAGCTGCCGCCTCTGTGCCTTGCTCGTTGACTATTATCTTTGCTTGCTGCATCACTCCGCTTAACTCCATATAGTTGCTTGATATTCCGGAGAAGTCATCCAGATGGCGCACACCTAGACTGCGCATAACTGACTTCAGGTCTAAGGTTACACCAGAGGTGAAGCGTGGCAGTCGGACGTCCACGTCTTGCTGGTTCATCATCTTACTCAGTTCTGCAAGGCTGTGGCTATGCAGGTATTTCACTACGTCGTCTAAGGTCTTACCTTGACGTGGCAGAAACACATACATGGAGTAATTGCGCTGGTGCAGAGTGTCGCGGCTGCGGTTCTCATACGGCAGGCTCACCACCTGCAGGGTGTCGTTGTGCGTGTACTTAAAGTATTTCTGGCGCTGCATCATA
>CAMNCV010000103.1 GCA_946534585.1 uncultured Prevotellaceae bacterium | reverse complement strand
GGAGTCACTACACGCCCTAATATCATGCACAGAACCTACGTCATCATGCAATACAATAATTATAAAAATAATTATGCACACCTACTTATGTAACAGAAAAATGATGGCGTATCAAACATCGAGTTTGATACGCCATCATATCATCTTATTGGAAAATGTGTTTATTTGATTACACCCTGTTCCTTAAAGATGCCTTTAAGGATTTCTACAGAACGGTCAACTTGTTCTTTGGTGTGCGTAGCCATAAGTGCATAGCGTACCAAAGTGTCAGTAGGAGCGCATGCCGGTGGAACGACAGGGTTGATGAACACACCACGCTCAAAGGCCAGTGACGTTATAAGGAATGTCTTGTCAACGTCGCGGATGTAAAGAGGGATGATAGGTGACTCTGTGTCGCCAATCTCAAATCCTTCATCCTTAAAACGTTTAAGTGCATAGTTGGTCACATCCCACAATTTCTTAATAATCTCTGGCTCCGTTTTCAGTATATCAAGTGCTTTCTGTGCTGCAGCGGTGGCGGCAGGAGTATTTGATGCAGAGAATATATAGGTACGTGCAGAATGGCGCAGGAAGTTAATCGTATCCCAATCGCCTGCTATGAAGCCACCTATTGAAGCGAGCGATTTTGAGAAAGTACCCATGATAAGGTCAACTTCATCAGTAAGTCCAAAATAATCACACACTCCACGCCCGTGGTCACCGAATACTCCCAGACCGTGAGCTTCGTCAACCATTATAGAGCAGTTGTACTTATGCTTTAATTCTACAATCTCAGGAAGTTTTGCCAAGTCGCCTTCCATGGAGAATACTCCATCAACGACGATAAGCTTTACGGCTTCCTTAGGAAGTTTCTTAAGTATATTCTCAAGGTCTTCCATGTCATTATGCTTGTATTTCAGCTGCTTGGCGAATGACAATCTACGTCCGTCAACGATAGATGCATGGTCACGATCATCGCAGATGATGTAATCTTCACGACCGCATACCATAGCTATGACACCTGCATTTACAGAGAATCCAGTAGAGAAACAAAGTGCTTCGTCTTTATGTACAAAGTCTGCAAGGTCTTTTTCTAATTTTACGTGTATATCAAGTGTACCATTTAGGAAACGACTGCCAGCACATCCTGTGCCGTATTTGTCTATAGCTTCCTTTGCTGCTTCGCATATTCTGATGTCGCCGACCAGTCCTGTGTAGGCATTGGAGCCAAACATGAGAACTTTATGACCACCCATCTCAACCTCTGTACCTTGTTTGCCAGTGATTTCACGGAAATATGGATAAACACCTGCTTCCATGAATTTCTGTGGCAAACGGTAAGATTTAAATTTTTCAGCTAACTGTCCCATTTATAATATATGTTATCTTTGTATTTTCAATTTGCAAAATTACTAAAAAATACTGAATTACAACAATTTTTTATAAAGAAAATGATTGTTTGCTGTAAAATAGAATAATTGTGCGTATATAAACAGAGTATTTTTAGTAACTTTGCACTCGCAGTCAAAAGATTATTTTGATAATGAAGAAAAAAATCACTTTCATTATAAATCCAACGTCTGGCACTACAAATAAGGATGTTATGCCTCAGCTTATCGACAGACATGTTGATAAGGAGAAATATGATATTGATATAGTTTTTACTGAATATGCTGGCCATGCTTCAGAAATAGCTTCGGAGTGTGCGCAGCATAAGGTGTTTATGGCTGTTGCCGTAGGCGGAGACGGCACTGTGAATGAGGTGGCGAAGTCATTGAGGGAAAGTAACACAGCGCTTGGAATCATTCCATGCGGTTCTGGCAATGGGTTGGCACGTCATTTGATGTTGCCAATGAATATAAAGGGCGCATTGGAAATTATAAATACGGCCATTATACATGACTTAGACTATGGTATTATCAACGGGCATCCTTTCTTTTGTACTTGTGGTATGGGCTTTGATGCGTTTATATCGCAGAAGTTTGCCGTAGCAGGTAAGAGGGGGCCGCTGACGTATATAGAGAATGTGTTGAAAGAGGGGTTGAAATATGAACCAGAGACTTATGAGTTGACCCTTGATGGTAATGTGTCGGAACCTCATAAGGCATTCCTTATTTCCATTGCTAATGCTTCGCAATATGGTAATGATGCCTATATAGCGCCTCAGGCTTCTATGCGTGATGGTTTTCTGGATGTAGTAATCATGGAGCCGTTTGATTTGCTGGAAGCTCCTCAGGTAGGCATAGACCTTATGAATAAGACATTGAATAAGTCATCAAAGATAAAGTGTTTCAAAGCAAAGAATATTGAGATAAAGCGCAGTAAGCCTGGTGTGATACACTATGATGGGGATCCAATAGTAGAAGGACAGAACCTGCATGTGGAATTGAGGCATGAAGCAATAAAAGTGGTTATAAATCCATATGCTGATAAGAAAAGAAGGCAACCAAATATGGTTCAGACTGCTTTCAATACTTTCTTTAATGAAATAAACGCCATGCGTAATGAAGTAGTGGAAGAAGTAATTCATCCTATGAAAAGAGTGAAGACTATCAACAGCTACGTTCAAAGCAAATTGGGGTAATCGCGTCGTTTTTATTGGAAAACGTCTTATAAGATGTAATTGCAATGCTTTTACAACATAAAAGCATTGCAATTACAGTGTAAAAGCTATCATATTATAGTGTAATCGGATTGCTTTTACAGCGTAATGTGTTTCTCAACATTTTTTCCAAGTTGAGACAGACGTATGCGCTTTCATTGTAGAGTTAAAGAACAAACAAGTGGCAAAGTATCTACTTTGCCACTTGTTTGTTTAATTCGCGTGTTGTTTACAATTCGTCGTCGGAGAGTGAGAATGTATTCCCCTTGCTCATGTCTCCTGTGGTAAGACCAAGTTTCAGCCACTTCATTCTTTGTTTTGAAGTACCATGAGTAAATGACTCTGGTTGTGAATAGCCTTGCGCTTTCTCCTGCAGATAGTTATCACCGATTACCTGTGCGCAATTGATAGCCTCTTCGATGTCACCGTCTTCGATAGAAGAGAACATTTTGTTGTCATGGTATGCCCATACACCAGCATAGAAATCAGCAAGAAGTTCCAGACGCACGCTAATTCTGTTAGCATCGGTCTTTGACACTTGATTCATCTGTGCGTGTGCTTTGGAAAGTGTGCCGAGAAGATATTCCACATGGTGTCCAACTTCGTGAGCAATGACATAGGCATATGCGAAGTCACCATCGGCACCGAGTTGCTTTTTCATTGACGAAAAGAATGACAAGTCAATATAAAGGCATTGGTCTCCAGAGCAATAGAAAGGTCCCATTGATGCTGAGCCGTTGCCGCAGGCAGTCTTTACGCCTCCGGTATATAATACCATGCGTGGGGGGACGTATTCACGTCCCATGCTCTTAAAAACCTCAGTCCATACGTCCTCTGTTCCTGCGAGAACCTGACGTGAGAACTTGGCCAATTCCTCTTCTTCAGCAGTGAACTCTCTGTTGCCTTCAGTTTGAGTGCTTACCTGTTGTTCAGCTACAGATTGTATTGCATCAAGTGGATTTCCACCCATAACCCAGGTTACGAGTGCTGCTATGATAATGCCACCAATTCCGATGCCTCCAATTCCTGCTGACGACATACCGCGGCGGTCGTCAACATTGCTGCTTTCGCGTCTTCCTGTTAGTTTCATGTTGTTTCTTATTTTTAAGTGATTTGTAAATGTTATTAGAAAGGATAACCTATTGCAAAGTTTAATACTTGTGACTTGTGGAATTTTGTGCAATTAAAAAATCCCGAATTATATGGATTATGAATGGCAAAGCCCCAATCCAGTCTTAATACGAAGAAGTCAAGGTCATATCTTAAGCCGATTCCTGCGTCAATACCTATATCTTTCTTTGCTGGGTCGCCATATCCAGCCTCTTTGTATTCATCACGTACACTATGGCGAAGACACCATACGTTGCCCATGTCAACAAACAGCGCACCATACAAAGAACCAAATAAATGAGGACGATACTCCATATTAAGTACCAGTTTTGAATCACCAGTATGAAGAAGGTATGCCATGTTGGCTTCTGTAAAATGCACCTCGCCTGGCCCTATGCTGCGCATTGAAAAACCACGTAAGTCATTAGCACCGCCAATGTAGAATTGTTCAGAGAATGGTGCGGTAGTGTTATTGCCGTAGGCAGATAGTATGCCTGCGTATAGGTGCATTACGAAACTGCTTTTATCGCTGATAGACCAAGTCTTGCGAAATTCGGTTTCAAATTTCACAAATTGAGAGAATGGTGTTGATAAAATCGTCTTCCCCTTTTCGTTAAACTTCTTTCCTGTAAACAAAGAACTAAATACCCCAGTGATATTTCCAGCCTCTGATGCTGTGAATTGCCAGTATATAGGATTTAAAGTGTTTTTAGGTGAACTGTAAATGTAGGTATATCTGATTTTTGGCGTCAGTTCATCTTTAAGAGCTACCAAAGCTGTTGCAGAATTTTGTATTTTGTTTATATATGCGTCAGATATGTTAGTTGTACGCCCGAATGTTACTATCAATGGAGATAATTTATGCACGGAACACTCTGAAGGCTGAAATACATAAGTATATTCGCCAGAAAGTATTTCGCGATTGAAGAAACTTGCACGTCTTATCAGTTCGCCAGACAGATTTATCAAGGTAGAAGGTGTAGTGTACCAACGACGGCGCTTCTTAAGTAGTTTGGGAAGTAAAAGACGGGGAAGGGTAAGTGTGGCATTTAATGAGAAGTCATAAGAATTTCCCATGTCTTGCTCGCCTCCCACTTGAAACTCATAGTTTGCACCAACATTAATGTTTAGTATTTCTCCTCCTCGGAATGTATTTCGTTTTGTCAATCCTATATTTATGCCTGGGCCTAATCTGCCAGAAGTCTTTCCCATGGCATCCGCCTCTAAAACGAAATCGTAAGGTTTGTCTAATATTGCATTTATCGTCATGTCAAGTATGCCCGCACCAGCTCTCACTTCACCGTCTTTATCAGCTATAGTGTCAGGTACTTCTGCATAGGTGCTGTCTGCCAGTATTCTTGGTGCGAATGTTATGTCAACAGATGAGAATACACCTTTTGAGGTGAGATTATTTAATGATTCAGAGTAACTGTCTTGTGAGAACAACATACCAGGACGCAGTTTCGTATCTGCAAGAATAACGCGTGGGCGTATTGGTGGGCGTGCACCATTAAAACGTATGTTCAGGAAACGGCGTTGAACGCTGTCTGTCATTTGTTCGCGGAAATCACGTTTTACTTGTACTGTCGTTGAGCCTATCACCCATTTCTTCATTGTCTTTTGAGGCAGGGAGTCAACAAGATGTGTTTGTAGTTGCACTTTCCCTGGTACCATTACTGTATCTGCAAAGTATGTGATGAAAGAGGGCTGAAAGTAGTAATATCCTTTATTTCTCAGTATGTTGTAGATCCTAATTCTTTCATTGTCAAGTGTGGCAACGGAAAAAGGATCACCCCGATGTAATAATGATTCAGAACCTATGATTTTTTTGTAACTGTCAAGTGTAAAGTTGGTATAACTTATGGAATCAAGCGTGTACAAATCACCGAAATCTACATGATACTTTATTTTTGCGGTTCGTGCACGTGCAATGGTGTCTTTCTTCGTGGTTTTATGTTTACCAAGGAAGGTCTCGTATGTTACTTTTCCATTGAAATATCCATTGTTTTGGAGAACCGTCTCTGCAACCTGTGCTCTCAGTTCTGGGTTTACATTGCTTAATAATACTGGTGCTTTTCCAAAAGAATTAACAAACCACTTTGCCACAGCCCCCTTGCTTTCAGAAAATGCATTCCATATCCAAAGACCATAAGGAAAGGGCGTTCTATAGTAGCTTGAGCCAAAAAGAGCTCCATTAGGTGCTGTCGCAATGGCAGCCTCTATTTCTTCTGTTACGTTGCTTTGGTGTGTATTTCTTTCATAGTTGAAATAATCTGTTGACATGAGACCTGTATACAACACTTCGTCATTATCTAATGAAGATGTTGTAGAACAGGCCGTTAAGGTTGATATTAACGCAGTAAGTATGATTATGTATATAGAATATACTTTCATCTATTTTCTGTTTTGAATAGTGGTGTCTTTCTTTTCCATACGCAGTGAATTCGGAGTTGCAGATGATGGTGCGGATGGAGTGCTACGGAATAAGTCGCTCAGTCGCTGTAGCTTCTTTTTATACATATAACCAGCTCCATATTGTCCTACATATCCCTCGAGGTAGTCATACACAGAGCGTTTGTAGAATAGATTCATATACTGGTTTGAGGTCTCAGAGAACCTATATTGTGCTTCTACATTATCAAAGAAAGATTTATTTTGTCCTGACACGTCAGGTCCAGATGATATCTTACCGCCTACAGATATTGCAAGTTTGTTATTCCAAAAACGTTTTGCGAACTTAAATGTGTAGTCAGTATGTATTGTACCGTCTTCTTCTGTTGAATTATCCATACCAAACGATAAA
Organism: uncultured Prevotellaceae bacterium; assembly: GCA_946534585.1. Lineage (GTDB taxonomy): Bacteria > Bacteroidota > Bacteroidia > Bacteroidales > Bacteroidaceae > Prevotella. Next base: position 28,270 of record CAMNCV010000103.1, on the reverse strand, counting down.
TCTAAAGATTTTAGAGCATTTCCTGCTATTTGGTTAATTTCAGATTGCAGGAAAGAGTTTAATGCAGAGTTCATGGAAAAGTTAGAAGTATTACCATCTGCAAGATACATACCTGTTGTCAGCATGGTAACTGCTATCTTTCCTCTTTCTTCTGCTGACATCATTGCCAGTTGGTCATTTATTGTCTGTTCTTCTGGGGCATCAATAATAAACTGCAACCCCATGTCATTCAGCGTTTTTGTAAGTATTACTCCACAGTCGAAAGCTATCAGACGATTTACTCCGTCAATATTGCATGAAGCTTTTGTACGCTCGGTAGCTGTAATATTAAGACGAGGATTCATAACATCGCCAGTAAACTCTATATATGAGTCAGGTGATATGGTGAACGTCTTTAGAGGAATGATGGGTAATGAATACTTCATTTCGCCTTCGTGTATAGTATATCTTCCTCGTAAATTCATGTTCTCGTTTGAATATTTTAAACGCAGGTCTCCACCTCCAATAAGGTCGAGATAGTTGGAGTGATCAGTATTAAGCCAGCATTTTATGTGTGCCCCTTCGTTTACAGTAATGGATAAATCTACGTTAATACCTTCTATTGTCGGTCTTACCGCTATATTCTGTTCGTTAGAGGAGAAATCTACAAAAGTAACTAATTCCTTTAGTCTATTGTCTGTAGTAATAGGTGAATCGCGCAGAATGTAATATAAATTCGTGGAGGATAAAACATCGAGTTTGCCTCTTACGCTTAGTTTGTCTAATTCACCACGGATGAAGCAATAGAAGTTTACGAAAGCCTTGCCGTACGCTTCTGAATTACGATTCTCTTTAGCATCGATAATCATGAAGTTCTCGGCTTTCATCCTTAGGTCCAGCTTTATATGCTTTGTATCAGCGAAATCCAATTCTCCTTTTGCTATCAGAGGTTCGTCATTTGAAGCGTACATTTGGAAATTCTCAAATAGAAGTTTAGAATTCAGTATGCGTATAGGGTCGTCGTCAAAGCGCATCCTTACACCATAAGGAATACTGATAAGACTTGCAGATTCAAGGAAGAGTTCTCCATTCACGTCAGGTTTTGCAGTCGTGCCACTTATTGCAAGTTCTCCTTCTGCTGTTCCTTCCAAACCTATTATCTTGTCGGGAACAAAACCGTTGACCATATTTAGTGGGAATTGTGCCAGATTTATTTTTGCATCTATAATGTCTGTGTTAAAATTGTATGAACCTGTAAGTGTACCAATCTCATTATCGTCTAATAATATTTGTCCGTCAACATAATGTGAACCGTCCTCTTTTGGCATGTAAACTAATTGTGTGCCAATGTTGCCTATGTTACTACCTTCATATATCATGTCTTTAACATTGACCTCACTTGATATAGAGAAAGATTCGTCGTTTTGTTGTATGAAATGGAAATCTCCGTCCATAATGCCTTCTGCATTAGGCGCGTAAGGTATTGAAGAAAGTAAACGACCGATATTCAAGTGGTTTAGTGAAAGAGTAATGTCTTGTTTTGCGTCACTATCTTCGTTGGTGCTGTATATTTGTATGCCTGTACCATCAGCAGCACGCATTTTTACATTGGCAAAAATTCTTTGTCCTTTTCCTAAAAGCACGTAGTTGTCATCATTCAATTCGAATTTCTCGTATGCTATAATAGGATTTCTTGGCGTCAGATGAAATCTTATTCCTTCTTCTACCATTGTAGCCTCAGCACCTATTTTAAGTCCTAATTGATTGTTATTGTCAAAGAGTGTACCATTGAGTGTGATGCCATGTTCCAATACGTTACCAGAGACGAAGGCTTCAAATACATAATCGTTAGGTTCTGTGTTCTTTATATGTGCTTCGTACGATATGTCCAACGGGTCGTTGGTACTTTTTACGTCCACGGATATCGTGTCTAATTGGTAGCCTGCTGTTTTTAGTCCATTGATACTTATATTTCCATTGATGCCATTTTCGCGTGAAGTGTTGATGTTAGCATGAATTTCATTAAAGTCTATATCGATGTATTTAACTGAGTTGTATATAGGATTTGATTGACCACAATGTAGGTATAATGACATTTTGGGCAAGGCCGTACGTAAGTCTTCTTGATTAAAGGTGCGCTCATTCAGTTGTTTGGTAAGTGTGGCTGTTATGCGGTCGGAACATCCAAGTAGCCATTTATATCCGCCTTGTGAATGTAGTCGGGTCTCAAAATCACCACAATATAGGTGAGCAGATGTGGTGTCTTTTCGAGTAAATACGTCAAGTATAATGTCATCAAGTGGGTGAGTGCCCGTAGAATCAGTTATACGAATATCGCTTATTATAGCGTTTGCTTTGTAGAATTGGTCTCCATCGGTTTCTAAATCAACATGCCCGCATAATGCAAAGTTTAATGGGATGTCAACTATGCCAAGTCTTTTTAGATCAATGTTTGTTACATCTGTTGCTATCGTTGCCTTGATATTCTTAGAGTTAAGTAATGCTGATAGGTTTAAGTCTCCTTTTATCAAATTGTTGTCAGAATTCAGACGTACGTCAGCTAATCCGTTATGGATTTTTAGCTTCGTGTTTATGTTTCTAAAAGAATACTTGTCATATTGTAGATGCGCTATGTTTGCGGTAGCATTACAATGTGTGCTTTTGTCATTGATGTCAAATCCTTTGCCTGTGGCTCTTACAGAGCCAGAGAAACTGCCGAGCCCCATGCCTTTTATAAAGTGATTTAGCATCAGATTTTTTGCTTTGATATCAGCATTGTAGGATTTTTGTGCTATGTTCACCTGCACTTTGGAGTAGAGGGTGCCTTTACTTTCGTTTGCTTTTATGTTTACATCATAATTTGCACCGTTGGCTTCAATGTCGCACGAAGCCTTCATACTTGGTAAGTTTATTATTTTAGAGGTTTCTTTGTCAAGTAATTCTTTTATGAATGACAAATTGTATGCAGATATATCAGCATGTATAGATGCTTGGAAATCTTTAGAGTATGGTGATTCGGCTAATTTCATAAATCCGCTTATGCGACCATTAGCATCAATGGCAGCGACTGTAGGGATTTCTATCGACATTTTCTGGACTGCTATCATGTTCATGCTTCCAGAAAATATTCCATTTATATTTAAAGGATATGTCGGCCATGTCTTCTTTATTTGTTGTGGTATGGCATCCCCTGCAAGTAGCATGATGTCAGCCCTGCTAAGCGAAGCATCAATGTTACCGTTAATCTTTCCGTCATTGTTACCTTCAAACAGACTAATCTCAATATCTGCATTGTATGCCACTTTGCTGGACGGTGTCGCGAGGTTGCCCACGAGGCAGAGTCGCGTGGAGTCAAGTTTGATATCGGTACGCATGGATTTTAATTCAAATCCACATTGCTCCTTTATGCAACAATCTTTCACAGAAAGGAATATATCAGGTTGACAGTATTTTATAGAGTCAGTTTCTAATTTCGAAATGTCAAAAGCAAGATGATTGATATCTATACCATTTGTGTTTCGCTTTTCGTATATATTGTTGTAAGTTAGGAGAGAATTCTTTACTGATAGCTTGCTTACATTGTATTCTGATTTTTCAAGGTTCAATTTGATATTTTCAGCATTTAAACTTCCTATCTGTGCTCCGATTTGCAGAGTGTCGCCAGGCATGTGTAGCAATACGTCAGAGTTTGTTATTGCCAGTTGACAGGCTTTGATTTTCCACTTGTTTTCTGTAGTAGTAGTGTCTTCGATTACTGTGTCTCGCAGCGCTACGTCAAGGTGAGCTCCGTCCATGAATATTTTTGCCATGTCAACGTCTGATAGACTTAGGTTTACCCTTCCTGCTGGTTCTGCACCAATTAGGCCAAGATGCTTTACGGTGCCTTTTACTCTTGCTTCGGGTATGATGTCAACGGTATTCATTATGACATCTGACAACTCCAACTTGCAGATATTTACATTCTTATAAAGTAAGGGCAGAAACTCTATATTCACGATAGCTTTATCTACAGAAAGCACAGTGTCGTTAGAAGTCATGGCGAAGGTAGGCTTAAGGCACTTAATACCTTCGACAGAAAGATTTAGTGGAAATGTAAGGGAAACTCTGCGTACACTGACATCCATGTCAGTTTGCTCTGAGATATAGTCACTCACTACTTGCACTACCCAGTTCTGCACAGGAGGCAGATATAGAGCAGCGACTGACAGAAACAGTATCACGAGTGGACTGAGTAAGGCCAGTATTGTGTATTTCAGTATTTTTTTCTTGACTGAGTTCACAGTCGTTAATGCTTGATATTTCGTGCAAAGATACAAAAAAACATCTGTACTACCAAATAATGAGTTGAAAAACTTAAATATACTAATTAAAGATTTATATAAATGAGAAATAATAATATTTTTTTCGTAACTTTGCCTATAATGAAGAATAGATTTGATTTTATTTTATTATCTTTGTCTTATTTGTTGGCTGTGTGTACTTTCATTTCGTGTGATGGAACGAAACACTTGGCTGACGATGAATTATTACTTGTTTCAAACCAAATCACTACAGAAGGTAATCAGATTGAAGTGAATGGATTGCAGGACTATATTATACAAAAGCCTAATACTAAATGGTTTTCTACTTTAAAGGTTCCATTGGGTATATATTCATTGTCTGGACGTGATACTACAAAGTTTTTTAATAGACTTATGAGGAAGTGGGGCGAGAAACCTGTGGCTTTGGATTCTGCTCTTACTTTATCTTCTACTGAGAACTTGAGAAATGTGGTAATGGCACGTGGATTCCTTGATGCACATGTAGATGTAACACAGAACGTGAAGAATAGGAGAGTAAAACAAGAATACAGGATATTTCCCGATAGTATATACCGAATTAACGATATCTCTTATTACATTGCAGACAAATCGATTGATTCGTTACTAAAATCGAATGGAGTTTTTCTCAATAATAGTTTACAACGAGGCGACGTGTTTTCTATTATCTCGCTACAAAAAGAAAGACGTCAGGTAAGTAATTGGCTCAACAATAATGGATATAGATATTTCAATAAAGAGATGATAACGTATGATGCTGACACAAGTCGTACAGAGCATATTGTGAACCTGCGTATGAATATTGGATTGTTCAGACGTAGTAGCAATGAAATGTTGCGCAATCATCCGAGGTTTAAGATTAGGAATATATCGTATGTTACACCCGAGGGCACAATACCTGACATCCGATATAAGACGCTTGATGCGAATACTGTGTTTCAAAGTGGAGATTTGTATAGTGAGAAAGATGTACAAAAGACGTATAATAAGTTTGCAAGACTACAATATATAAAATCAACGAATGTGACGTTTCAAGAGATTGACGACACATTGTCAGAAACAGATGATAAATATCTGGATGCTACGGTGGTTATATCTAAACGAAAAAAACACAGCATACAGATACAGCCCGAAGGTACAAATACGGCGGGAGACCTAGGGGCTGCAATACTTGTAACATACGATAATCGCAATGTATTCCGTGGATGTGAGATGTTTTCATTACAAGCGCGCGCAGCTTTTGAGGCCATAAGAGGACTTGAAGGATATTCGGATAACAACTATGAGGAGTATGGCATAGAAACTAAGCTGACGTTTCCCATGCTTGTGGTGCCTGGAATATCAAGGAGTTATCACCGACGTCATACTACAACGACTGACTTGGTAATAAGTTATAATCTACAGAACCGACCAGAATTCCATCGCAGAGTAATGCGAGGAGCATGGAGATATAATTGGAATAATTCTTCTGGTAAGGTAAGTCATAAACTTGAAGCGATAGACCTAAACTTTGTTTCAATGCCGTGGATATCTGCTACTTTTAAGCATGATTATCTGGAGTCAAGCGACACACGCAATGCTATCTTGAAATATAGTTATGAGAATCTGCTTATAATGAAAACGGGTTATAGTATAAGTTACAATGACGGTGTCAACTCGGTGAAAGCCAGTGTTGAGACTGCAGGTAATTTGTTGAATACCCTTGGTGGAATGTTCAGGTTTCCTACTGACGAGGAAGGAAAACGCAAGGTCGCAGGTGTAGTGTTTGCACAATATATAAAAACAGATATTGATTATACGCACCTAATACGATTTGACGCAGGTAACACTCTCGCATTACACAGTAGGATAGGCATAGCATACGCCTATGGAAACAGTAATATTATACCTTACGAGAAACGCTATTTCAGTGGCGGCGCAAATAGTGTAAGAGGGTGGGGAGTAAGAGAACTCGGACCTGGTCGCTTCCGTGGACGAGATGGTCATATTGATTTTATAAATCAGACAGGTGATGTGCGTATAGACCTTAATGCAGAATTACGTTCAGACTTGTTTTGGAAATTTCAAGGAGCAGTATTCATTGATGCTGGTAATATATGGAATATCCGAAAATCCTCTGATCAGCCATCTGGACAACTTACCCTGCGTGGGCTATATGAGGATTTGGCTGTGGCTTATGGAGTTGGACTTAGATTGAATTTCGATTATTTCATCCTGCGGCTTGATCTCGGCATGAAAGCAATAAATCCTGTATATACTACGTATAAAGAGCATTTCCCGATAGCATATCCTAAGTTCAGTCGTGATAAAACATTACATTTTGCAGTCGGACTGCCTTTCTGATGCAGGTGAATTATCCTGCTTAAATGTTTGGCTTATTGAAGGATGCAAATGATGTTGTAAACAGATAGCTATTACATTGTAATCAGATAGCTTTTACATGGTAATTGCATAGCTTTTACATTATAATTGCATAGCTTTTGCAATACAATCGTTATGTGATTGCTTAAACATACGTATTTCTGCGTGAATAGAGGTATGTCTCATATACGGCAGATGCTAAGTTTTGACGATTATCAAGAAAACTGTGTGCGCACACAGTTTTCTTTGTAAATGCTTGTTTCCGTCAAGATAAAGTTGTAATTTTGCAGACGCAAACTGGGAGAGAGACAGAAAGAGGTAGAGCTAATGCTTTGCTTATGAAAAGGAGATTATTTTTTAAGGTGGGTGGTCCGCTTCGGATTTTCATAGAATGTTGATAAGATATGATATGATTCCGGGCGGACTTTATTTATTTGTGCATGGTAATCTACGGGATTATGGGGCTAATTTAAAAGCATTTTTTATGTTTCATATCAATCTATTACCCATAAAAATATAGGGTATATCAAAACTCAATGTCTTGATACACCCTATATTACGTTAATCTTATTGTTTTATTCTCTATTTAATTACGAAAACGCAGAATGATTGTGCCGGTACCTCGGCAAGAAGTACATTGCCATTGAGTTGCGCTGTACTTTCGTGAGGAATAATCTTTTCTGGAACATCGAGCGTGTTCTCTGCTGTAGGGTTGTCACAGGTGAGTAGAATGCGTTTAGCAGAGGTGGCTTTCTTCATACCTTTTAATGTAAGATTGACAGACTGCGCTTCAGAACCAGTGTTGGCAATCTTTACATAAATTTCTCCTGTTTGCTTGTTGATAACTGACGATGCAGACAGTGAGTTTTGATCTTCGTCACCACAAACATTTCGTCCATTCATCGTTAGCGAAAGTACGTTGGTGCCTTTGTAAAGACTATAGAGTTGCTGCACATAGTAAGAGCAGGTTTTCACAGAACGACGATTGTCATACCATATCATGTCAGGACGCCATTGCCAACCCTCTACGTGGGCAAACAGCGGAGCGTATGTAGCCATCCATACTACATCAGCATTGCGTTCGAAACCTGTCATGAAGGCTGCTTCGAGAAGTGAGGCATTGAAGTGATTCCACTTCTTTCCTTTGCCGTGACAGGCATATTCGCCAGCAAACACTTTAGGACCTTTGCGATCGTAGTTGTCGTAGCGGTGACGGTTCTCCTTTGCGAGGAACCATTGTTCGTTGCGATAGAAATGCTCATCATAGAGATCCACTTTCATTTGTTTCATTTTTGGCTGAAGCATATCAAACTTTTCGCCTTCGGAGTCTGGACCAGTAGTACCGATATACTTGATTTCTGGGTGAGCTTTGCGAAGTGCTTTAAGAAATTTGTCCAGTCTTGCCGTGAATGCTGGGTTGTCCTTGTAGTCCCACTGCTCGTTACCGACGCCAAGATATTTTAGATTAAAAGGAGCAGGATGTCCCATGTCGGCACGAACTTTACCCCACTTAGTGTTAGCGTCTCCATTTGCAAACTCAATGAGGTCTATTGCATCCTGTATGTAAGAGTCAAGATCGTCAAGAGCTACGTGAGCCTTTGCTTCATCCTTGATTTCATTTTGAAACTGGCATGAAAGACCGCAGGAAATTACAGGCAGGGCTTCACAACCGAAATCCTCGCAAAGTTGGAAGAACTCAAAGAAGCCAAGACCATAAGACTGATAGTAGTCGGGATAGAAACGGTGGGCAAACGTGTAGTGCCAGCGATTTTCGTTGATAGGCCGATTTTCTACTGGTCCTACGCTGTTTTTCCACTGATAACGCGAATTGAGGTCTGTGCCCTCGACAATGCATCCTCCGGGGAAACGGAATACACCAGGTTTTAAATCAGCCAAGGCTTGAGCCAAATCCTTGCGCATACCATTTTCGCGTCCCTTCCAAGTGTCAACGGGGAAAAGACTTACGTGTTCAAGGTCTGTGGTTACTATAGGTTGCTTGTTGAAACCACGTAGAAACAGCCGGAGAGCAAGTTTGTCTTGTGTCTTTTTAGCCTCAAATTCTGCAGTGTACTTCTTCCATTCTTTTCCTTCAACGTCAACGTGACAAACTGCCATTTCTTGGCTTTCGCCCATAGAAGCGTTGTCAACTACCTGAACTAATATTGTGGATTTTCCTCCTTCCGGACAGCGTGCCCATACGGAGAAACGATACTTCTCGCCTTTTTTTGTTGAAATTCCAAAGAAACCTTCATTTTCGATGCCTGTATGCTTGTGAGCATGCCCTGCGTAGCTTAAACGTACATAGTGTGGATTACGCTCAAAAGGTCCATCGTCTCTGATTTCGACGTTTCCAAATGAGCGCCATCCCATAAGTCTCTGTGGAAACTCAAAAGAACGGTTCTTAACCATTTCTGCGTACAAGCCGCCATCAGCAGCATAATTGATGTCTTCAAAGAAAATACCATACATTGTACTTTGTACGGCTGCACCTGGTTTGGAAACGTTTACTGTCATTTCGTTTGTAGCGGCAAGAGCCATAACAGACGAAAATAGTGAAAGTGCTGAAATGATCGTTTTTCTCATGTTGTGTTGGTTAGTTGTGTTTAATAATATTTTACTTAATGCAAATTTACGGAAAATATAAGTTTTATGCAAGTAAAGCTCGGTGAAAATAATACAAAAACGCATAAAAGATGATAAAAGTTTGTCAGTGTGACTATTTATTTGTAAATTTGTATGCGAAATAGTATAGAAGAAAAAAATGTCGAAAAAGACAATATACAGTAAATACGATAAAACGCAGTTAGGGTCATTGCCACGTATTCAGTTTCAGGGACGTATCATCGTAGTTATCAGTGAATCAGAGGCAGAAAAGGCTGTAGATTACTTGTTGAACGCAGACATACTTGGATTTGATACAGAGACAAAGCCTGTATTTCGTAAGGGACGTCAGAACAAAGTTGCGTTACTTCAAGTGAGTACCCATGATACATGCTTTTTGTTTAGACTTAACCGCATAGGATTATGTCCAGCTATCATACGACTGTTGGAAACGGAACAAGTGAAGAAAATAGGATTGTCATGGCATGATGATATTTTATCACTTAAAGCGCGTGGCGACTTTGAGCCAAAGGGCTTTTTTGAATTGCAGGAGCATATGAAGGAACTGGGCATTACAGATATGAGCCTTGCAAAATTGTATGCAAATCTGTTTGGTCAGCGCATATCGAAAAGAGAACAACTGAGTAATTGGGAAGCTGATGTACTTACTCAGAAACAGCAATCCTATGCGGCAACTGATGCTTGGGCATGTGTTATGTTGTATGAGGAGTATTTACGCTTGAAGGAAACTCAGGACTATGAACTTATAATAATACCAGAAGAGGTGACAAATACTAATAAAGTGATAGATGAAGAAAATATATCTGAAAAGAGGTAAAGAGGAAAGTCTTAAGCGTTATCATCCTTGGGTGTTCTCTGGAGCGATTGCAAGAATGGATGAAGGAATTGAGGAGGGCGAAATCGTTGAAGTGGTAACCAGCGATAATGATAGCGTGGGATGTGGGCATTATCAAATAGGTAGCATAGCGGTACGTATGCTATCTTTTAACGATGAAATAATAAATAAAGATTTTTGGAAGAAAAAACTCTTTACGGCGTTGCAGATGCGTATATCTGCAGGAATAGCAGATAATTCCAGTAATAACACATACAGATTAGTACATGGCGAAGGTGATAATCTGCCTGGATTGGTAATTGATTGTTATGGAAAGACAGCTGTAATGCAGGCTCATAGCGTAGGTATGCACATGGAGCGTGAGATTATAGCAGATGCTCTGGTAGAGGTCATGGGGGGAAGAATTGAAAATGTGTATTATAAAAGTGAGACGACCTTGCCATATAAAGCAGACCTCGGACAAGAAAACGGTTTCCTGTTTGGAGGAACGGAAGAAGATGTAGCCGTGGAGAATGGTTTGCGTTTTCATGTAGATTGGTTACGAGGACAAAAGACAGGTTTCTTTGTTGACCAAAGAGAAAATCGTGCTTTGCTTGAGAGCTATTCAAAAGGCAAAAGAGTACTCAATATGTTTTGTTATACTGGTGGTTTCTCTTTCTATGCTATGCGTGGAGGAGCGACTATCGTACACTCTGTAGATTCTTCAGCAAAAGCCATAGAGCTCACATCCCAGAATGTAGAATTGAATTTTCCAAATGATAAGCGTCATCAGGCTTTCTGTGAAGATGCTTTCAAGTATCTTGCGCAGGCTGGTGGCAATTATGATTTGATTATTCTCGACCCTCCAGCATTTGCAAAACACAGAGGAGCTTTGCGCAATGCCTTGAAGGGATATACAAGGCTCAACGCAAAGGCTATGGAAATGATACAACCGGGAGGCATAATATTTACTTTCTCTTGCTCGCAGGTAGTCACAAAAGAAAATTTCCGTAATGCGGTATTTACTGCGGCTACGCAGGCTCATCGTCGTGTACGCATACTGCATCAGTTACATCAGCCTGCAGACCATCCTATCAATATATATCATCCAGAGGGAGAATATTTGAAAGGACTTGTTCTTTATGTAGAGTGAATACATTTTCATTTGATGATATGCTTGATACGGTTCGTGCCTACATAAAGAAATACTCGTTGCTTGATAAGCAATCGCTATATCTTGTTGCATTATCGGGTGGCGCAGATTCTGTGTGTCTGCTATTGATGATGAGACAACTCGGATACGCTGTGCATGCAGTACATTGCAACTTTCATCTTCGCGGAGAAGAGAGTGAACGTGATGAGTTCTTTTGTAAAAATTTGTGTGAACGGCTGGGAGTACAATTCCATTTTACTCATTTTGATACGCTTGCATACGCAGACTTACATGGTGTGAGCATAGAGATGGCTGCAAGGAACTTGCGTTATGCTTATTTTGAGCAACTGCGTGAGAGCATTGGCGCAGCGGATATACTTGTGGCACATCATAGAGATGATAATGTAGAGACAGTATTGCTTAACCTTATTAGAGGTACAGGAATGCGTGGCTTAGCAGGTATGAGGCCTCGTAACGGCCGGATAGTACGTCCATTGTTGTGCCTGAGTCGCAAAGATATAGAATGTTATTTGGATGCAGTAGGGCAGGATTATGTTACGGATAGTACAAATTTGCATGATGACGTAAAACGCAACAAGTTGCGTCTTAATGTGATACCTTTGCTCGAACAAATCAGTCCTGCAGCAAATGAGTGTATCGCTCGTTCAGCAGATTTGGTAGCTGAGACAGTTAAAATTGTCGATGTTGCCACACGGAAAGAAATGGAACAATGTGTGAACAAGGAAGGGAATACGATTCATATAAATATAGAGATATTAAAACAACAGCCCTCTCCAGAATATCTTTTGTTTGCAATATTACATCCATTAGGCTTTCATTCAGCACAGGTAATGGATATTTATGAAGGTGTAGATGCACAGTCTGGCAAGGTATATAAAACAAAAAACAACATGCTCATAACAGATAGGGGAGAACTTATCATTGAGCCTATATGTTTTGAGAATATATGCGTGAAGATACCAGAAGAGGGAACTTATCGTATTGATGAGAAGTTCGTTGTAATAATATCAACAGAACAACGCTTGCCAACGTTCAAGCCAAGTAAAGAAGCAAATATGGTGACGTTGGATGCAGATAAGGTGAAATTCCCCCTAATATTGAGGAATATAGACAATGGCGACCGCTTTATGCCGTATGGTATGTGTGGAACAAAACTCGTCAGTGATTATCTTACCGATAAAAAATATAATTTGTTTCAGCGTCGTAGGCAAAAGGTGCTGGTTGACGCATCTGGTGAGATAGTATGGCTGTTAAAGGAGCGGGTTTCTCAAAAAGTTGCAGTTACTGATAATACAATAAATGTGCTAACAGTGCGTTATGTAAATGATGAAGAATAAATTTTACGTATATATAATAAGTCTATTTGTGACGATTTTTTCTGCATGTTCCGATGATGATACATTTACAACCTCATGGTCGGATATACTTACGATGCAGACGGATACGTTGTCACTTGATACGTGTTTTTCTAATGTACCAACTCCTCATAAGATGTTTTTTGTTTATAATAAAACATCAGAAGGCATACGTATCAGTAATGTAAAACTCAGCAAAGGAAATCAGACTGGTTACAGAGTAAATGTGAACGGCACGTATCTTGGAGATACGAATGGCTATCAAACTCGCGATTTGGAATTAAGAGCAGGTGATTCTTTACGTATCTTTGTAGAGCTGACATCAAGGCTTAATGGAGATACTTTGCCAGTAAAGGTGGAAGATAATATAGTCTTCACTCTAGAGAATGGTCGTTCCCAGAGTGTATGTCTGAATGCTTATTCATGGGATGCTACCTTACTGAATGATTATGTTGTCGGTGGTGACTCTGTGACAACTTTATGTAATGAACATGGCAAACCTATTGTCGTATATGGCAAGTTACTCGTGGATACGTTGGCTACGTTGGTTGTGGAACCTGGTTCTACTTTATATTTCCATGATGGGGCGGGGATTGACGTTATAGGGAATATTCAATTGCGTGGAGAGCAAGATAAGGAAATTACTTTGCGTTGTGACAGATTAGACTGGATGGTGTCAAATCTCACCTATGACAACAACCCTGGACAATGGGGTGGAATACGCTTTGCTGGATGTTCGTATGATAATAAGATAAGCTATACGGATATTCATGCTGGTACTAACGCAATAGTTTGTGATTCTGCAGAAGACGCAGAAAGAGAAAAACTGGCGATAAAGCATAGTACGATTCATAATATGAAAGGGTATGGCATAAAAGCTGTAAACAGTAAACTTATCATTGAAAACACACAAATAAGTAATGCTTTTGCTGCATGTATGTCTGTAAGAGGCGGAAACGTAATAATGAATCATTGTACAGTAGCGCAGTATTATCCGTTTGATGCACGACGTGGAGCAGCTCTTTATTTTACCAATGGTATTGACGGGTATGCGTGTCCGCTAAGTATGAATATAAAGAATAGTCTGATAAAAGGATATGCTACGGATGTGGTCACATGGTCACATGGAGGCACGGAAGATTCATTAAAAGTAGAATTTGACCATTGTCTTGTACGTACAACGCCAGGTGATGATTATGAATATATGTTTAAGAATTGTATAATAGAGGATGAGGTGATGGCGGCAGACACAATGTTGAATGCACGAAATAGTTTCGTACTATTTGATACCAACAACTTCTATTATGATTTTACTCCATTGTCAGGTACAGCCGCAGTAGGCGCTGCAGATGTAGGTTCAATGCTTCCAGATGACAGACGCGGAAAACGGCGTGATAACGAACGTCCAGATATAGGTTGTTTTGAAACAAATAAGGAAACAGAAACCGCAGAGCCATGAATAAGCGAATTACAATAACAGAAGTGACAATTGAAGAATTGTTTGAAGAAGATGCATTGCTCATAAACAAAGCACGTGAGGCCACAGAACTTTCATATTCTCCTTATAGTAATTTCGCTGTAGGAGCAGCAGTCTTGCTTGAGAATGGGGAAATAGTGAAGGGCGCAAATCAGGAAAATGCTTCATACCCAGTAGGTATCTGTGCGGAACGTTCTGCACTTGCTACAGCGCAGAATCTCTATCCTAATATACCAGTGCTTGCACTTGCCTTGGCAGCGAGAAAGACTGGCGAGCAAACATATACGAATGACGTTGTTACACCATGCGGTATGTGTAGACAATTTATTGCAGAACAGGAGCAACGCTATCAGCGACAGGTACGTATATTGATGAGTTCTTCTACAAAAGTAGCTATAGCAAATAGTGTAGAAGAACTACTTCCTATGGCATTTAATTGAGATATGTCTAATTTTCAACAAAATACAACTGCGAAATGCAAAAAAACAATAAATAATTTTCATAACCGAAAGATTTTTTGTAACTTTGTGGTCGATTTTGAAAAAACACATATAAATAACAATATTTAAAATGACAAAAGCAGATATTATTGCGGAAATCGCATCAATGACAGGTGTTGCCAAGCGTGATGTGACAGTGAGCGTAGAGGCGTTCATGAAAGTTATACGCGATGCCATGGTAAATGAAGAAAACATATACCTGCGTGGTTTTGGAACGTTCGTGGTTAAGAAAAGAGCAGAAAAGACAGCACGCAACATTTCAAAGAATACCACAATCACTATACCAGCTCATAATTTCCCAGGCTTTAAGCCTTCAAAGAGTTTCCTTCAGCGTATGAAGGGTGAGGAGGTAACGTCAGAAGACTAAAAACATCTTAATAAAATAAAATAATTACAACTATGCCAAACGGAAAGAAGAAGAAGGGCCATAAGATGGCTACTCACAAGCGTAAGAAAAGACTGAGAAAGAATCGTCATAAGAGCAAATAAAATGCTCGGCAGATGTTTACTTTGACAGCAGAAGAATAAGAGGGTGGGCTGAATTCAGAATGGAATTCACTTGCCCTCTTTTTCTTTCTTTTTACGAAGTTGTAAAACCAAACAAACTTTAATATTGTGACCAGCGAAGTCGTTATAGACGTAAAAGACAACAAGGTAGCCATTGCGCTACTTGAGGACAAAAATTTAGTGGAGTATCAGACTGCTCCGCTTGAAGCCTCATTCTCTGTAGGAAATATATATCTTGCGAAGGTTAAGAAACTGATGCCAGGTTTGAATGCTTCGTTTGTTGATGTAGGTTATGAGCGTGAAGCTTTCCTGCATTATCTCGATCTTGGACTTCAATACTCATCAATAGAGAAATATGTAAAGCAGGTACAGAGCGACCATAAGACGCTCTACCCGATGTCGAAGGCTACGCAACTCCCCGAATTGCCAAAAGATGGTAGTGTGTCAACTTACCTGTCACAAGGACGTGAAGTACTCGTACAGATTGTTAAGGAACCGATTTCTACGAAAGGACCTCGCTTGTCTGGTGAAATATCATTTGCAGGTAGATACCTCGTGCTGATTCCTTTCGGTGAAAAGGTGAACGTTTCCTCGAAAATAAAGAGTGGAGAAGAGCGTGCCAGATTAAAACAATTGGTCTATAGTATTAAGCCCAAGAATTATGGCCTCATTGTTCGTACTGTGGCAGAAGGATTACGACTTGAAGATTTGAAGTCAGAGCTTGAGGTTCTTGTAAAGCGTTGGGAGGATACGTTACGCAGGGTACAGAAAGTACAGAAGTGCCCTGCATTGGTATTTGAAGAAACAAGTCGTGCGGTTGCGTTGTTGCGTGACCTGTTTAATCCTACTTATGAGAATATATATATAAATGACAAGGATGTATTCGAGGAAGTAAAACAGTATGTGCAGCTGATAGCTCCAGACAGGGTAGGAATTGTAAAACTATATACAGGAAACGTTCCTATATTTGATAACTTCAACGTTACGAAACAATTAAAGTCTGGTTTTGGCAAGACTGTCAACTTCAAGCATGGCGCATACCTTATAATAGAGCATACAGAGGCTATGCACGTGGTCGATGTAAATAGCGGAAATCGTTCGCGTGGAGTAGAAGGTCAGGAGGCAAATGCGCTCGATTGCAACCTCGGAGCAGCAGATGAATTAGCTCGCCAGTTGCGTTTGCGCGATATGGGAGGTATTATTATCGTTGACTTTATTGATATGAACCTTGCTGAGGATAGGCAGTTGCTTTATGAGCGTATGTGCAAGAATATGCAGAATGATCGTGCGCGTCATAATATATTGCCTTTGTCAAAGTTCGGACTGATGCAGATTACCCGTCAGAGAGTACGTCCAGCAATGGATGTTATGGTAGAGGAGACTTGTCCTACATGCTTCGGACATGGCAAGATAAAGTCAAGCATATTGTTTACAGATATGCTTGAGAACAAGGTACGACATCTTGTGAAGAAAGTAGGTATGAAGAAATTCAAACTCTATGTTCATCCTTATGTTGCTGCTTATATAAATAAAGGTATCTGGAGCATGAAGCGAAAATGGCAATGTAGTTATGGCTTCGGCTTCAGCATTATTCCATCTCAGGAATTAGGCTTTCTGGAATATCGTTTTTATGATAAAAACGGTGAATTTATAGACATGAAGGAGGCTTCAGACGAGATATAGAATTTTCGGAAAATAATTTCAATTTTAGATATGAGAGACGAATCCAAGGGATAGAATGCTTATTCTGATTCCTTGGATTTGCTTTAATGTATTATAGCATTCCAATGTGGTAGCTCCTGTGGTAACGATGTCATCTATGAGTAATATGTGTTTGTTGATGAGAGAGTCATGGCATTTTGACAGATAGAAAGAATTGTTTACGTTGTCAAGCCTTTCCTCGTGGGTGAGTTTAGTCTGTGATACAGAGAAAGAACTTCTTCTTAAAACGTTGTCAATTATAGTAATATTGGTGACCTTCCTTATCCCCTTTGCCAACTCTTTGCTTTGATTGTATCCTCTTCTTGCAAGTCTTTTCCTCGTCAGAGGAACAGGTATGATGCAGTCAATACCGTCAAAAAATCCTGATGACTGTATTTCCTTAGCCATCATTTGTCCTAATGATAATGCTGTATGGCTTTTTCCGTGGTACTTGAAATCGTAAACTAATTTTGCCGAGTTGCTATTGGGGACATATTTTAGGAAAGCCACCGCACGCTCTATTTCGGCTCGTCCCCAATATCGTTTTGCAAGTGCATTATTTTGAAATAGCACAGTATTGTCAGTTTCTCCTTCATCTCCGTGTGAATTATTGCTTTCTATATTCTGACTATCTTCTGTTTCTTGAAATATGATATCGTCAGATTTGTACTTGCCATTATGCTTAATCTTTCGTTGCCACATAAATGTACGTGGCAACTGCTCATCGCATTGGTGACATATTGTATCTTCATCTACGGGCAAAATGTCACCGCAGATTGCGCAGTAGCGTGGAAAAAGAAAATCAAGAATAGCTCGTAGAAACATAATGATGTTATATGATTTTGTCAATACATGATAACGCTTGTTTCATAGAGAAACCTCGTTGCAAAGCAAAACGTGTCAATTTCCCTCTCCGTTCATAGTCGCTGTCGGCTTTTATTGACTTGTTTTTGTTAAGTAACAGCGGCATCAGTGTTTCGGTAAAGTCATTGTCTTCGATATCAGCAAGTAGAGGAGTGTATATATCTTTGGATATACGCTTGGCATACAGGGCTTGTTCTATTTTGTATTTTCCCCATTTGTTGTATGTGAATTTGCTGCGAATGAAGGCGCGTGTGTAGCGTTCTTCGTCTATATATCTTTCTTTTATCAAATATTGCAAAATCTCCTCTTGAGTGTCATCGTCAATATCCCATCGGCGCATTTTCTGTCGTATATCCTCTTTGCAATGCTCACTTTTGGCACACAAGGCTGTGAGTTTCAGTAATGCCTGCTCTTTTGTTTTTTGTTGTTTAATGCCCATAGAAATTGTTGATTATGCTGATGGATTGAGTGTCTGTTTGAATTATTGTAGTAAAAGCTATCTGATTACGTTGTAATCGCAATCTAATTACACAGTAATCAGTATCTGATTAGGATGTAATTAGTATCTGATTATATTGCAAAAGCGATGCTTTTACTGATGTGCAGGATTTTATCTGAAAGCAATTAGCCTGTCAGTCCTGTCTGCATTGCCTCGATAGTATATTAAAGCATTGTAGCAGTTGCGTGTTTCATAGAAAGAGCCTTCAGATGGAGGAATGTGCGTATTCCCTTCTGTATCAACGCATAAGTACTGGTATGAATAATATCCGTATTTCATTGGGATGCACGCTTCATATTGCTTAAGTTCTTCATTGTAAGTCATTTGATAATCGTCTGTGAACCAGTCGTTAGTCCACATTCCGTTTATGTATATCGGA
Organism: uncultured Prevotellaceae bacterium; assembly: GCA_946534585.1. Lineage (GTDB taxonomy): Bacteria > Bacteroidota > Bacteroidia > Bacteroidales > Bacteroidaceae > Prevotella. The sequence continues at coordinate 9,719 of CAMNCV010000103.1, read as the reverse complement.
ATGTTAATTTTTTCAGTCTTAAGTGTGAAATGTACATTGACATACTCTGATGTTATGTCATTCTCACTGTTGTCAGAGTTACGTATATAAAATGCACCCTTGGGTGTCTCGTCATATACATATGACGGTCGATTATAGTCATACCAAAGATATGTATGCCACGTATTTCCATCCCATGAATTTTGTTCCACGTTCATAGAATTGCGATGTACATCGAGTATCTCGAATTTATGGTATTCGTTTCCTGCATCGAAAATAAGTTCGCGGTTATGCAACCATTCCATATATTGTTGATTGCGTCGTGTCGCCTTTGGTAGAACAGTAGCATTATCCCAACGATTGTTTTGTATAATGTAGCCTCTTATTTGTCTTTCGGGGTCAGTAGCCCCGACCTTTGCATAGTCTAATTTTACAAGAACTTGTTGATGGTTTCGCCTTGTGTCAATGTCAGTGTCTGCCGTGTAATTTACTGAAAGATTTGTAATGTCTTCATTTACCATGAAGAAAGCACTCAGTAATGTGTCGTTCTCGTTGTCATCATCGAATATGTCAATGCGGTAGTTGCCACTCATTTTGAGCTCGCAATCAGCGTTAGGAATTTGTAAATGGTAGTGTGTGTATTTTTGCAGTGTGTTGATAGAGTGCTCATAGTCGTCAATAGTCTGTCCGCTATGAAATCCGTCAATATAATCGCTCGCAAACAGTGATTCTGATTCTGAAAAGTCATAATCCAGATGAGTTATGGTGTATGTCAGTCGTCGGTATGTGTGTGACATCTCATCGAAACTGATATTTATACGTTCGTTACCATTCAGCTTTATTATTGGCAAATCCTGCCAACGTGTTCCTGCAACGACTTGGAGTGAGGCAATATCATCGGAAAAAACAATGTGGCGTTGCGCACTTAACGATGCGCAACACCACATAAGTATTATTGTATATATATTTCTCATTATCCCTTACTTCAACAGACTTGCCGAACGTTTCAGGAACTTGTCAAGGGCTTCACCTTTAAGCATACCATTCTGCAGAAGTGCAAGGTCTATTATCTGGTGTACCTTGTCGTTGGCAGCTGCATACGATGAGATAACCTCTGATTTCTTAGTCTCTTGCTCGCTGATGCTCTTGCGAGTGTCATCCAATTGTTTCTTTTCTTCATCGGTAATATCTTCTGGTTTCTTGTCCTTCTTCTCGTTTTCGAGTACTTGTTCTTGTGCTTTCAGACTACGTATCTCTGCCAAGATAGGTTTGAGAGCCTCGGTAGTAGAGGCATTGGCATCAGTAAGGATAGATTTTACGATTTCATTGTCACTGTTAAGCACCAATGTGTAGGTGTCTGGCATCTGTCCGTAGAATGCCATGCCGCTCTGATAACGCGACATATCTTTCATGCGACGCATATATTCACTTTGTGTAAATACTGCAGGCATCTGCTCTGCACCAAGTGCTTGAACCTCTACATTGAAATGAGCTTTTTCAATTTGAGGCATCTGGGAGTTGAATATAGCTGACAGATTGGCACTGTCTTCATCGCTCATATCTATCTTCTTAGCATCCTCCTTAGGTATCAGGCGGTCAATGATATCGCCGTCAACACGTGTGAAGCGTGATTTCTCAAACTTTTGTTCAAACAAACCTACAGTTGGAGTGTCAAGTTGTCCGTCAAACATCAATACAGAATAGCCTTTCGCCTTTGCTGCTTCGATGTATGTATATTGCTCGTCCTTATCGTTAGCATAAAGATAAACAAGGGTGCCGTCTTTGTCAGTTTGCTGTTCTTTAATCAGAGTCTTATACTCTTCATAGGTGTAATATTTGCCCTCAGTGTCTTTAAACAATGCAAAGTCTTTTGCACGGTCGTAGAATGACTCATCGGTGAGCATACCGTAGTTGATAAAGACTTTTAAGTCATCCCATTTAGCCTCATAGTCTTTTCTGTCAGTTTTGAATATACTGTTGAGACGGTCGGCTACTTTCTTTGTTATATATGTGGCAATCTTCTTTACGTTTTGGTCGCTCTGCAGATAAGAACGGCTGACATTCAATGGAATATCAGGTGAATCAATTACGCCGTGGAGCAATGTCAGGAAGTCTGGTACGATACCTTCTACTTGATCAGTAACATATACTTGGTTGCAGTAAAGCTGTATTTTGTTACGCTGCAGATCTATGTTTGACTGTATGCGTGGGAAGTATAGCACGCCTGTGAGATGGAATGGGAAGTCAACATTTAGGTGTATCCAGAACAATGGTTCGTCTTGCATTGGGTACAGAGTGCGATAGAAAGACTTGTAGTCTTCGTCTTTCAGTGTTGACGGTGTCTTTGTCCACAGCGGCTCTACGTTGTTGATTACGTTATCTTCTGCTGTGTCAACCATCTTGTTTTCATCCTTTGACCATTCCTGTTTCTTGCCGAATACAACGTTGACTGCCATGAACTTGCAGTACTTGTTGAGCAATTCAGTAATCTTTTGCTGCTCAAGGAATTCCTTGCAGTCGTCGCTGATGTGGAGTACGATATCTGAGCCGCGCTCCTCTTTCTCTATAGTCTCTATTTCATATTCAGGGCTACCATCGCATGACCATTTCACTGCCTGTGCCCCATCTTTATATGACTTGGTGATTATGTCAACCTTGTCAGATACCATAAATGAAGAGTAGAAACCAAGACCGAAGTGACCAATGATGGCATTGGCATTATCTTTATATTTGTCAAGGAAATCTGTCACACCAGAGAATGCTATTTGATTGATATAGCGTTCGATTTCTTCTTCAGTCATTCCTATTCCATGGTCAGAGATAGTAAGAGTGCCTGCTTCCTTGTCAAGACTGATACGCACACTCGTATCACCCATTTCTCCTTTAAAATCCCCTTTTTCAGCAAGGGTCTTCAACTTCTGTGTAGCGTCAACAGCATTGCTGACAATTTCACGCAAGAATATCTCGTGATCAGAATAGAGAAACTTTTTTATTACGGGGAAGATGTTCTCGGTAGTAACCCCAATATTTCCTTTTGCCATTTTTATTTGTTTGTTTTTTGATTAAGTATTTCGGCATGGTGCTATGCAAAAGTCGTGCCAACATACTGAACCACCATTTCTGCTACTCTCTCTCCGTCAATGCCTGCTGACACTATGCCACCAGCATATCCTGCTCCTTCGCCTGCGGGAAATAGTCCCTCGATGCTTATGTGTTGCAGGTTATCTGCATTTCTTGTTATTCTTACTGGTGCAGAGGTTCGCGTCTCCACACCTATCATCAGTGCTTCATTTGTAAGGAAACCGCGTCGTTGCTTGCCGAAATATTCAAAACCTCGTTGTAAGCGCGTTGCTATTTCTGTTGGCATCCAAAAGTGGAGTGGGGAAGATACAGTTCCTGGAGCATAGCTCGTATTAGGCAGGTCGTAGCTTAATTTCCCCTTGACGAAGTCACTCATGCGTTGGGCTGGTGCTGTCTGCTTCATGTTGCCTTGTTGCCAGCATAGTTTTTCCAAATGTTCCTGATATTTCATCATCTTGAGTGCGCCACCATCGTCTGTGACATCCTCTGGCCTAACTTCAACAACCATGCCAGAATTGCTCCATTTACCACCTCGATTACTGGGTGACATACCATTGACAACAATCTGCTCTTTGTCTGTTGCTGCAGGAATGATAAAGCCGCCGGGACACATACAGAATGAGTAAACGCCACGTCCGTTTACTTGCGTCACAAAAGAGTATTCTGCGGCTGGAAGATATTTGCCGCGTCCTTCTCTGTTGTGGTATTGTATCTGGTCAATAAGCTGTGATGGATGCTCCAGTCTTACTCCTACGGCTATTCCTTTGGGTTCTATAGTTATATTAGTCTCAGATAGATAACGATATATATCACGTGCGCTGTGACCTGTTGCTAAAATTACAGAACCGTGATATTCTTCGTGTTTTCCATTGCTTATGGCTTCTACGCCTTCACATTTGTTATTAGAAATCAAGAGTCTTGTCATCTTGGTTTCAAAATGCACCTCTCCGCCACTCTTGATAATTTGATTGCGCATATTTTCTATAACAGCAGGCAATTTGTCTGTACCGATATGTGGATGAGCATCGGTAAGTATGTTTGTAGAAGCACCAAATTGACAGAAGATGTTGAGTATCCTGTCAACATTGCCGCGTTTTTTGCTTCGCGTATATAGTTTGCCGTCGGAATATGCACCTGCACCGCCTTCGCCAAAGCAATAGTTTGATTCACTGTCAACCTTTTGCTCTTGTTTTATCTTTGCAAGATCTTTTTTTCTTTCCCTAACATTCTTCCCACGCTCAAGAATAATAGGCCGTACACCGAGTTCTATCAGTTTGAGTGCGGCAAAAAGACCACATGGTCCTTCTCCTACAACTATTACTTGTTGACTATTACTTACATCTGGATACTTAATAGTAGTGAAAACATCATCTGTCGGTATTTCGTTTATGTAAACTCTTACGGTAAGGTTTACGTATATTTGTCGCTGACGTGCATCAATGCTTCGTTTCAGTATGCGTATGTGGTTTATTTTATGGAAGTCTAAACCATTATCGTCACAGATAAACTTCTTTATGCTTTCCTCGTTGTATGCCACTACGGGCAGAACTCTAATGTTTATTTCTTTAATCATGGATTAAACCTATGCTCTGTTAGGATTTTTAGGAAACCATCCGCGTTCAACACGCTTTTTCTGTTCGAATAATTCAAGTATGCTCCATAGGCAGGAACATCCCAATACGCCAAGTGTGGCACTGAGTATGCAATTCGTAATAAACAATGATATGCAGATAAAGCATAGTCCGCATATCAGAAATATCCACCATGGCTTTATGCCGAAATAATATTCAGTTTTTATTACTACTGGATGAAAGATACCTATAATAAAGAATGTGGCTATCGCTATGATTAGTCCTGAAAAGTACATTGTATTATAATGTTTTTACTTCTATGATTTTTATATCTTCAGTTGGCTTCCCATTCTGGTCTGTTTTTGCATGTTGTATTTTTTCTACTACGTCAAGTCCTGCAAACACTTCGCCGAATACGGTGTATTCTCCGTCAAGATATGGAACGCCAGATTGTTGTTCTTCTATATAATATGGTAATGGCTCTACGTCTGAGCCTGCGCGACGAGCGGTCGGCCATTTTCCCCATGTTATATAGAATTGTGTGCCATTAGATTTACGTTCAGGGTTTACATTGTCGTCTGCACGTGCTGCGCATAATGCTCCACGTTTGTGGAAATGTTTTTGAGGCATTATTTCTGCACTGATAAGTCCTGCGTCGTCGCCCGTGTCCCCTCCCTGTATCATGAAATTGGGTAAGACTCTATGAAACAACGTTCCATTTAGTTTTCCCGTTTCAGCAAGTTTTAGGAAATTGTCACGATGTAGTGGTGTGTCATTATACAATTCTACAATAATATCACCCACATTAGTTTTAATTTTAACCAACTTTCGATCGTAGTTGTTCAGCACAAACTCATTATTGTTAAATGCAGCTTGTGTAAAAGCTCTCATGATAGATGTTGGCAACCCTTCTTCTGAAAAAGCTCCGAGTTTATATTGGGAGGGTTTACAAGTAGGTTCCCAATAGAATACACCGCGACAGCGCCCTTCAGTCTTTGTGCGCATTAAGTCAATGAGCCTCGTTAGTTGTGTACGTCCGCTCTCCATGACCCATGGCTCTTTTTCATTTACCTCAAAGCCTGTTTCTACTATCATTACATCGGTGTCATATTTCTTTGTCAGCATTTTTATGTTACTTAGACACTCCAGAAACAGTCTTGCTGCAGAATTGCTATATCCTTTATCTTTTGCCCAATATGGATATAGTGACATTCCAATTATATCCCACTGAGCACCTCCTTCACGTAGTGCATCAAGATTGCGATTATATAATTCGTTATCGTAACCATTATCAAGGTGAACAATCACCTTTGTCTCAGGCATTACTTCTTTTACCGCATCGTATCCGGCTTTGAATAGCCCTGCATATTGTTTAGGATTGGCACTGAGTTGTCCTGCTGGCCACATGAAGCCATCAGAGGTCTCATTACCTACCTGTACCCATCTGATAGTTATATTATTCTCTTTAAGAGATTGCAGTACGTCTTTAGTATGTAATGTTACATCGGTTAGTAGTTGCTTATATTTGTGTTTAGCCCATGCTTTAGGCAGAGTTTGGTGTGCAGGATCAGCCCACCAATCGCTGTAGTGGAAATCAATCATAATGTCCATGCCAAGCTCCTTGGCTCTCAAGGCTTTCTTCACCACGTCTTCTTTGTTGCACCAACCACCATGTTCCTGTGGGTCAACCCAAACGCGCAGTCTGACTGCAGAAAGCCCCATTTCTTTCATAAGTGCAGTAGCTTCTCGCTCTTCACCTTTATAATTATATACTTTCAGACCGCGACTTTCCATCTCTGTTGACCAACTGATGTCTGCGCCGAGAGCGAAGTCGTCTGCTTGTATAGTTAGCGTTGTTATTAACAGTAGAACTGTTTGTATAAATATCTTCATTTCAATTCTTTTATTTTGTCAAGTATCATGTTGGCAGTATCGTCTTTTGTGCAGAGAGGTAATTCGTGTACTTCAGTGGGCGTTATCAGCGTTACCTGATTGGTGTTGACGGCAAAACCTGTTTTCCCCTCGTTAATTGAGTTCGCACAAATCATGTCAGCATTTTTCTTTGTAAGTTTCTGTCTGGAGTTTTCTAACAGATTTTCTGTTTCCATAGAGAAACCAATTATTAGCTGTCCTTCCTGTTTGTGCTCACCGAGATACTTTAGTATGTCCTGTGTGCGTTTGAGCGGTATGCTCAGATCTGAATCATTTTTCTTTACCTTCTGATCGTAATAAGTCTTTGGAGTATAATCAGCTACGGCACTACACATGATTATAATGTCGGAGTTGGCTGCACCTTTTTTTACAGCGTCATACATGTCTTGCGCACTTTTCACGTGTACTACGCAAACTCCTGTAAAAGGATTTATGTTTACCGAACCACTTATTAAAGAGACTTCTGCACCGCGCATTGCTGCCATTTTTGCAATGGCATACCCCATTTTGCCTGATGAGTGGTTGGTGATATATCTTACAGGGTCTATGGCTTCTTGCGTAGGACCTGCTGATACAAGAATACGTTTCCCCTTCAAATCTTTGTCTTTGGCGATATGCAGTAAAATGTGCTCAAGTAAAGTGTCAGGCTCTGGCATTTTCCCCATTCCTGTGTCACCGCAAGCCAATCGACCTGTGGCTGGCGTTATAATGTGGTAATCATACGCTTGTAATCGCTTTAGATTATCTTGCATAATTGGATTCTCCCACATACCAGTATTCATAGCTGGTGCTATAATCCTTGTAGCTTTTGTTGCCATCAGTGTTGTGGTGAGTATATCATCACATATTCCGTTGGAAAGTTTGCCAATTACATTTGCAGAGCATGGAGCTATAAGTACGAGATCTGCCTTTTTTGCAAGTGATACGTGTTTTACATCGAAGGAAAAGTTGCGGTCGAAAGTATCTACCACACATTTGTTTCCTGTTAGTGTTTCAAATGTCAATGGCGTAATGAATTTCGTTGCATTTTCAGTCATCAGCACGTGTACATCAGCGTGCTGCTTTATTAAAGCAGAAGCCAGCATTGCAGTTTTATAGGCTGCAATGCTGCCAGTTACTCCAAGTATTATGGTCTTTCCTGTAAGCACTCGATTACTTATTATGAATTACGTATTATTATTATGCGTTGATTAACTCTCCATGCTTTTCATAGTGTGCCGTTCGCTGTATGCGGTTATTATCATCTACAAATACCACATTCGGTCTATGCTTTTGTGCCTCTTCTGGCGTCATATCTGCATACGACATTATTATAACCTTGTCACCAACTTCTACCAATGCAGCAGCTGCGCCATTTAGGCATATCACTCCTGAATTTTCTTCACCAGCTATGACATAAGTTTCCAAGCGATTACCATTGTTTACGTCAGCAACTTGTACGCGTTCATATTCCATTATACCTGCCTCTTTTAGTAAAGCTGCGTCTATGGTAATGCTACCTATGTAGTCCAATTCTGCCTGTGTAACTATAGCTCTGTGGATTTTTCCTTTAAGTAGTGTTATTGTCATTTCTGAGTTTTTGCTTTGTAAGTGCTTCTTTTATTTGTAGATGCAAAGGTACGAAAAAATATTGATTCTGCAAAAGAATTACCATCTGTTTTTTTCTTGTGCCAGCTTCTAAACTTCATTTTGTGGTTTACCACAGATAAAAGCCTTGATATTTTCTATTGCTATGTACATTAACCTTTGACGGGCGGCAAGTGTAGCCCAAGCTATATGTGGCGTTATGTGGCAGTTCCTTGCTGTTAATAGTGGGCTACCAGACGTGGGCGGTTCTTCTGTAAGTACGTCAATTCCTGCAGCATATAATAGTTCGTTATTTAATGCATAGGCCAATGCCTGTTCATCAATTAGTGGTCCGCGGGCGGTGCTTAAGATTATCGCTGTTGGTTTCATAAGTGCAAGGCGCTGGGCATTGACTATGTGATGAGTGTCAGGGGTCAGAGGGCAGTGAAGGCTTAACACGTCGGCCTCACTAAACAAATATTCCAATGAAGAAGCTTTGGTGATAAACGAAGGCAATGCCGACTGCTCCTTTGAGGTGTACGCAAGAATTTTCATGCCGAGTGCAGATGCTATGCGTGCAGTAGCCATGCCTGTATTGCCGAGACCAATGACGGCGAAAACCTTGCTCTCAAGTTCTATTTGCGGACTGACAGTAAACGAGAAGTCGGGGCATGACGACCACTGTCCCTGGTGCACTGCGGCGTCATGGGCGGCTATGTTGTTGGTAATATGCAACAGGTGTGCTATGGCAAGCTGCGCCACCGAGGCGGTGCTGTAGGCTGGTATGTTGGTTACGGTGATGCCACGACGGTGTGCTGCCTCTATATCTACTACGTTGTAGCCTGTGGCCAACACTCCGATATAGCGTAAATGCGGTAACTGTGCCATAACTTTATCAGTGAAAACCACCTTATTTGTTATGACAATGTCGGCATCTATTGCTCGTTCGATAACTAACTCTGGTGCAGTGCGATCATACACTACAAAATCGCATTTACTACCATCGGGCGCAGTTATATTTCTCCATGGGGCCCATGAGATGTCACCAGGATTGGCAGCATAGCCGTCAAGTTCTACTATCTTCATATTCCTTCTGCTTTCTGTGTTCAACTGTTAATCCAGTTTCTCAACATCGTCTTGCCATCGGGAGTCAGCACACTCTCGGGATGGAACTGTATGCCGTGTATGTCATAGTCGCGGTGGCGAAGTGCCATTATCTGTCCCTCGTCGCTCTCGGCGGTAACTTCAAGGCAGGCTGGGAGGTCGTCCTTGCTTACCACCCATGAGTGGTAGCGTCCCATGGTGATGCGCTGCGGTAGTGTGGCAAAGATTGGGTCGGTGCCAAACTGCGTGCCTTCGGTGGCAACGCCGTGGAATACGTCGGATAGGTTCTCAAGCTTTGCACCGAACGCCTCGCCTATAGCCTGGTGTCCGAGGCATACGCCGAGGATAGGTTTCTTGCCTGCGTAGGTTTTTATTACGTCAAGAAGCAGTCCGGCCTCGCTTGGTATGCCTGGTCCGGGTGACAGCACAATCTTGTCAAACTTCTCAAGCATAGGAAGCTCAAACTGATCATTGCGGTAAACGGTG